>JAHWJF010000140.1:0-6286 GCA_019348515.1 Chloroflexota bacterium
CAGCAACAACGTCATCCACTCCTTCTGGGTGCCGCAGCTCAGCGGAAAAGTCGATGTGATCCCCGGACATGACAATCCGCTGCAGTTCGTGGCCTCTACGCCGGGAGATTACTTTGGTGAGTGCGCCGAGTTCTGTGGCACTGCCCATGTCTGGATGCGGTTCAAGGTGAAAGTCGTGCCTGAGGAGAACTTCGACGCCTGGGTCACGGCGTGGCGCACACCGCCCGGGTCCGATGCGAACCCTGAGACCGCCGACGTCATGGAAGCGCCTGCCGCCTTCGGGGCCTGTCTCGCCTGCCACAACATCACGGGCACCAACGCGCGCATCGCCCAACAGGGGATGGCCGCCAACTCCGGCTATCTCGATCCCGAATCTGACGAGGTCATCAGAGGGCCAGGTCCAAACCTGACCCTGTTCGGGTGTCGCGACACGATCGGGGCGGGCGTTCTGGAGAACACGCCGGAAAACCTCGAGTTGTGGCTCAAGGCAACCGAACGGGTGAAAGAGGGCGTCTACATGCCCAACTATTACACGATGGATCCGGGACTCACCGACGAGCAGGTCGACGAGCTCGTGACGTACCTCGAGAGTCTCCGACCAGCGGACGGCTGCCCCGATGAGGGTCTCCTCGTCGGCGGCGAGGTACCCTCCGAAGTGATCGAGGAGATGGATCCGAACGAGGACATTGGAGAGGATCCGCAGTAGAGCACCGCCAGCGTGTGGTTGCGGCGAGTGATCACCACGGATAACGCACGAGTACTTCGGAAGACCAGGAGTTAGGGAATGGCATCGATCGCTCAGCCACAGATTCAGGCTCCAACGCTCCCCAAGCCCCAGGCAGAGGAGAGCGGGCTATGGAGTTGGCTGACCACCGTCGATCATAAGCGCATCGCCAAGATGTACGGGATCAGCGCCTTCCTCTTCTTCCTGCTTGGTGGTCTGGAAGCGCTCTTGATCCGCGCCCAGCTGTCCCGCCCAGAAAACAACGTCGTCGATGCTCAACGCTACAGCGAGCTCTTCACCATCCATGGCACGACGATGATCTTCCTCGTGGTCATGCCCTTGAGTGTTGCCTTCTTCAATCTGGTCGTGCCGCTCCAGATCGGCGCGCGCGACGTCGCCTTCCCGCGCCTGAACGCCTTTTCCTACTGGACCTTCCTGGCAGGCGCCCTCATTCTGTATATCCCGGTGCTTTTCTCACTGCCCGGCATTTTTGCTCATGCAGCGGCGGTCGCCTGGAGCAACATCCTGGGATCACCGCTGCTGAATGGCGTCCAGCCCTGGTTTGACGCGAATCTTCCCTTCGCGACGGTCGTTCCGGACCAGGGCTGGTACGGCTACGCGCCGCTCACGGAGAGCCTCTTCTCTGGCCGGGAGATCGATTTCTGGGCACTCAGTCTGCAGGTGCTTGGCGTCGCCTCGATGGCCGGGGCCTTCAACTTCATCGTCACCATCATCAACATGCGCGCCCCCGGAATGTCGATGATGCGCATGCCGATGTTCACCTGGTCGACGCTGATCGTCTCGATTCTGATCGTCTTGGCCTTCCCAGCCATCACCATCGCCCTGGTGCTCCTGACCTTTGACCGGCTCGGCGGCACCATGTTCTACCGGGCGTTCAGTCTGACTGATGGCACCTTGGTCACCGCCGGCGGAGACCCGATGCTGTGGCAGCACCTCTTCTGGATCTTCGGCCACCCGGAGGTCTACATCCTCATCCTGCCGGCCTTTGGCCTCGTCAACGAGATCATCCCCGTCTTCTCACGCAAACCGCTCTTTGGCTACGCGGTCATGGTCTATGCCACCGCCGCCATCGCCTTCCTCGGCTTTGGTGTGTGGGTCCACCACATGTTCACCACTGGCATTGGCCCGACCCCGGTCGCCGCCTTTTCCGCCTCGACGATGCTGATCGCCATTCCAACCGGGGTCAAGATTCTCAACTGGACGGCGACGATGTGGGGAGGGTCGCTGCAGTTCACGACCGCCATGCTCTTCGCGGTTGGGCTCGTCTCGCAGTTTGTCATCGGCGGCCTCTCCGGCGTCATGCACGCGGTGGTGCCGGTCGATACCCACCACAATGACTCCTACTTCGTGGTCGCCCACTTCCACTACGTCCTCTTCGGCGGCAGCATCTTCGCCCTCATCGGCGGTCTCTTCTATTACTGGCCGAAGGTATTCGGCAAGATGCTCGACGAGCGGCTGGGGAAGATCCAATTCTGGCTGCAGTTCGCCGGCTTCAACCTGACCTTTTTCCCGATGCACTTCCTCGGCCTGGCTGGGATGCCGCGCCGCTACTCCACGTACAGCTTCGAGAGTGGCTGGTGGTTCTGGAACATCATTGCCAGCATCGGCGCGTTGATGATTGCCGCCTCCGTGCTCATCTTCCTCATCAACGTGACGCGCACCACGCGGTTTGGGCGCCAGGCCGAGGCCAACCCCTGGGATGGCTCCACGTTGGAGTGGGCGATTCCCTCGCCCCCGCCGGTCTACAACTTCCGCATCACCCCGCTGGTGACCCACCGCGATCAGCTCTGGCACGACAAGTACGACCGCGTCCAGGAGTCGGCCGGCCGGCCGGATCAGGTCGCCGACACCATCGTCGCCATCGATCAGCTGCCGGAACGGTCACCGGTCGGCGTTGCGGTGGCGGAAGCGGAGGCTGAGGAAGGGCACATCCATCTGCCGAATCCGTCGTACTATCCGCTCCTGCTCTCCATCGGTCTCTTCTTGCTAGCCTTCGGCATTCTGGTCAACAACCCGCACATCCAACTCGGTTTCTTCGGCATCCCGATCATTTCAGCATTCGGGTTCTTGCTTCTGGTGACGGCGCTGTATGGGTGGTCGTTCGAGCCGGCCGGCTAGTCGAGGGTTGTAAGGAGCGCAGCGTTGGCAATCGCGATCGAAGTCGAGACCGCCCGTGGCGCGGGTCACATTGACCATGGCGGGCATGGGCATTCCGAGCACCCGCCGACCAGCACCGGCCTCGATAGCCGGAAGATGCTGATGTGGCTCTTCCTGGCTTCAGACTGCATGTTCTTCGGGACGCTGATCTCGACCTACATGATCTACCGCAACCGCGCCATCGAGCTGGGCACGCCGCCGTACCCGAACGAGATCTTCGACATCCCCTACACCTCGGTCAGCGCGTTCGTGCTCCTGATGTCCTCGCTGACGATGGTGCTGGCACTCTCGGCCATTCAGCGCGGCGACCACCGCGGGCTGCGCATCTGGATCGCCGCAACCGCGCTCCTCGGCGCGATCTTCGTTGGCGGTCAATTCTTCGAGTTCACCGAGTTTACCCACGAGGGCTTGGGGCTCTCCACCAGCGTCTTCGGCGCGTCCTTTTTCGTCCTGACTGGCTTCCACGGTGCGCACGTGACGATCGGCGTGGTCTGGCTCCTGTCGATCCTGTTCATCTCCCTGCGTGGTGGGATGCCCGCGGAGAAGGCCGTCGACGTCGAAATCGCCGGGTTGTACTGGCACTTCGTCGATATCGTCTGGATCGTCATCTTCACCCTCGTCTACCTGATCCCGTACGCGGACGGTCCAGAGGGGGTCGTTGAGGAAGCGCCGCACGCATTCTTGCGGCTCGTGACAGTCGGCGAACGATTCCTGGCGGCGCTGCCGTTCTAGCGAAGGGGACCCCGGGTGACCGGGGACATGCCGCACCCGAAACACTGAGCGGGAGGACAGACAGTGGCTGATCACGGAACGCACGAACATCACGAATCTGCGCACGAGGGAGCGCATGCCACGAACCAGATGTACGTCCGTATCGCCATCATCCTGGCAATCATTACCCTCGTCGAGGTCGTGATCTATTACATCCCGACCATCCGGTCGGTCCTCGTGCCGGCGTTGATCGTGCTGTCACTGGCAAAGTTCCTGATGGTGGTGGGGTACTTCATGCACCTCAAGTTCGACAGCCGGCTCTATCGGTTCATGTTCGCCTCTGGCCTCGTGATCACGCTGGGGGTCTATCTCGCGTTGTTGGCCATGCAATGGACCCGAGGGTACTGGTTCCCGCTACCGGCCGCGTAATCCACGATCGGACCGGCGGGCACGCTCGCGCCAGCAGTCGCACGCGGGGTCGTGGCTAGTCTAGGATCGCTTCGTGCTCGAATTTCTCCGCGGACCTCTACTCCACGCCGGTGGCGTCGATCCTACAGGATGGCTCTGGAGCGACTGGAACATAGAGCCAACAATCGCCATCGGGCTGTTGGTTCTTGTTGCCGGGTATTTGTTCCTTACCAGAACTGATGCGACGTCCTCACTGACTGCGTCTTCCGAGTCCCCTTCGCTGGGAAGGACTCAGGGAGTTGGAGGGGATAAGACCGCTCGCACCGTAACCGCCGGCCAGAAGACCTCCTTCGTTGCCGGCGCGGTCGTGCTCTTTATCGCGTTGGGACCGCCTCTGGACGATTGGTCCGACCACTACCTGCTGCTGGCGCACATGGTCCAGCACCTGCTGCTGATCATGCTGGCCGCGCCCCTGCTGCTCTACGGCACGCCGGGATGGGTACTGGAACCACTGACGCGCAACCGGGTCACGAACACGATTGGCTATTGGCTAACCCGGCCCGTCATCGCCTATGCCGTGGCGAATACAGTCTTCGTCCTCTGGCACGTGCCAATGTTCTATGACATGGCGCTGCGCTCCCAACCGGTGCATGTCTTCGAACATGTGACGATGCTGGCCACCGCGCTGCTAGCCTGGTGGCCGACGTTGGGGCCGCTGCCACGGTGGCCTCGGCTGGCCCTGCCGCTGCATAGCCTCTACTACTTCGCGATGACCTTGCCAGGAACCGCGGTCGGAGCGTTCATCACCTTCGCCGACCCGGGACTCTATGTCCCGTACGACACGGCGCAACGCATCTTCGGGATCGATCTGGCAACGGACCAACAGGCAGCCGGGCTGCTGATGTGGGTGGCACTGGGCACCATTTACCTGCTGCTCATCACCTTCAGCTTCTTCCGTTGGGCGTCACGGGAAGAAGCCGCCGATCGGGAGGTGGCTGCCCAGACGCGAACCACCGTTGCCCCATCAACGTCAATCCCAGGCGACCAGGGTGCGCAAGCCACAAGCTAAGTCGAGTGGCGCGCATATACTGTGTGGGCAACTCGTCCTACGGCATCATCCGCTTTGCCGCGGAAGCTCTCCGTTCACCGGAACGTGAGGCGACCATGATCCCTCTTCCCAGTCAACGCGAGGAGTTGGAAGGCGAGGACCAGGAGGGGTCCGCCACGGTCTGGGCATTCCTGCTCATCCTCTTCTTCTTCAAGCTGGCCACCGTTGTCCTCATCTTCTGGCATCTGCGGACTTGGGACAGCGGTGTCGTACTCGGGGCGACGCTGTGGTATTGGTTTCCACCGCTGATCCTGCTTGGGGCGGGACCGGTGTTGTTCTATTACCGGCTGCGGAAGGTGCGTGGCCGCCGCGAAGCCCTGCACCGGTCCGAGTGGATGGTCGGGGATGACCAGGACGTGAGTGTCCGCCCGGCTCACCGTCGCTGACGCCAGGAATCCACACCGGGATCGCAACGCCTATAATGCCGGGTGCTGGGCTTGGGCTGTCTCGCCTGGTAAGACGGCGCGGAACGCAGCTGGGGGGTACGGCTGAATGGGTGGGTTTGCACGGGCGTTCCTGCGGCCCGCATCCGTGTTCATTCTTGTCGCGGCAATCGTCGCGATCCTCATCGTCGGCATCGGCGAGCTGTTGCTGGCGCTCCACCCCGAACTTGGGGAGGGCGAAGTATCGGGAATCGCCGCCACCGTCCAGGAGTTCGTGCGCCCGGACCTGCTGACCGCCCTCGGACTCTCCCTGGTCGTGCTTTTCGGCGGCGCGATCCTGACCCGGCCAAGACGTGAGCCAACGCCTCTCGATGAGCCGGTCGCCATCGGGGAGCGACCCTTCTTCGCCCCGGTTGAGCCACCACCGATCGACGAGGAGGCCACCAGGCGCGGTCCCCAGGGCACCTGGGCCGACATCCAGCCCGGTTTCACGCTCTATGCCCGCAACGGTGCGCTGGCAAAGGTCATCGCCATCCTCCCCCCGGAGGAGGAGTACGGCAAGTCCCGGCGCGGCATCGTCTACGCGAGCGGCTTGTACGGCGCGAACGACGAGATGTGGATCCCACTGGAGGCGGTCTACGTCGTCTACCCGGAGACCGGCTCGGCGTTCCTGGCCGCCAAGGGCGACGAGATCGAGCACTTCGGCTGGAACCGTCCGCCGGAGAGCTTCCGCCGGGGTCCGGGGGTACACACGCCGCTGCCGTCGTTCTAACC
>JAHWJF010000140.1:6386-7977 GCA_019348515.1 Chloroflexota bacterium
GAGCTCCTGCTTCCGCTTCACGCCCCAACGGTAGCCGCCGATGCCGCCATCACCCCGCACGACACGGTGACAGGGGATGACGAGCGCGGCGGGATTGGCGGCACAGGCACTCGCCACGGCACGCGCCGCCTTTGGATTGCCAACCGCCGCGGCGACTTCAGCGTACGTGCGCCGCTCGCCGGCAGGGATTTCTTGCAACGCCTGCCAGACCCGGCGCTGGAACGGCGTACCACCGACGTCAAGCGGGAGCATGGCGACCGACGTTCGATTGCTCAGATGATTCAGCACTGAATCGAGGTGGGGACGCAGCGCCTCGTCGTCACGCTGGATCGTGGCTCGGGGATATTCGGCTGTCAACGATAATTCGAGCGCCGTGTCGTCCTCGCCAATGCTTATCGCGCAGATTCCGCGCTCCGTCGCGGCCACCAGCACCCGTCCAATAGATGAATCCGCTGTCGCGAAATGCATAATCACTCCCTCTCCGCCGTTCTTATAGGATGTCGGTGTCATACCGAGCGAGGTTCGGGCCTGGTCGTAAAAGCGGCTGCTCGATCCGTATCCAGCGGCATGCAGCGCGCTGGTCACGTCGTCGCCATCACGGAGATGGGTCTTGGCTAATTCCAGCCGACGCGCGGCGGCGTATGCACGTGGCGAAACCCCGCTGACCCGCGTGAACGTGCGCTGCAGGTGTCCGGGGCTAACGCCGAGCGCGGCGGCCAAACGGGACAGCGTCACCCGTTCCTCGAGGTGGGTATCGAGCCACGAGGTCGCTCGCGCCACAAGCTCTTCCCCCGGCGTCGCTTCCGCCCGGGGCCGGCAGCGACGACACGCCCGGAAACCGGCTCGCTCCGCGGCGGAGGGGTTGGCGAAGAAGCTGACGTTCTCCGGCCGCGGCCGCCGCGCTGGGCACGACGGGCGACAGTAGATCCCGGTCGAGCGCACGGCGTAGACGAACGCCCCGTCGTTGCTGGTGTCCCGGCTTTGCACTGCCTGCCAGCGATCGTCTTCGCGCATCTGTACATGTCCCACATTTCTGGTTCTGGCAATCGAAAGCATATCTCGCCTACCTCCTGAACCAAGAGTACGCGGGAAGAGGTCCCAGACCATGCCAAATCGTGCGCTCGAATTGCGATGACGTGACGAGGAAGTGCGCCAGAATGACGCAGGGGCGACTACCAGGTAGCCACCCCTGCGGTTCGCCTGTGTTGGTCGTTCTCGCTTACCCCTCGATGAGCAAGGTCTCGGGGTCTTCGATCATCTGCTTGACCTTGACCAGGTACTGCACTGCCGTCGCGCCGTCGATGACCCGGTGGTCGTAGGAGACGGCCAGGTTCATCATCGGGCGGATCACAACCTCGCCATCCCGCGCCACTGGACGCTCCTGGATGGCATGCATACCCAGGATGCCGACCTGGGGCACATTGAGAATCGGCGTCGAGTTGAGCGAGTCATAGATGCCACCGTTCGTGATGGTAAAGGTGCCTCCCTGAATCTCGGAAAGGGCCAGCTTCCCTTCGCGAGCCTTCGTGGCGAGTGTGGCAATCTCCTGTTCGATCTCGCCGAAGGTCTTGCGGTCGGCATCCCGGATTAC
>JAHWJF010000141.1 GCA_019348515.1 Chloroflexota bacterium
AGGGCGCAAGGGGGTGACCTTCATTACCTAGGCAGGGCAATAGTCGCCGGCGGTCCCGCGGGTTGGCGTAATCCCAAGTAGTGGAAGCCGGCCCCGGCGCCGCGAGAACTCACGCGGCGCCGGGGCGATTCTGTGCACGGAGTAGCTTCTCGAGCATTGCGGCCGAATTAGGCCATTTGGCTCGCCTACGGCCACGGAGGGCGGCTCTTCACGTCGTGGCACAGCAGATGCGATTCCTGTGGGGACGGACGAGTCTCTATGCGAGGAGGTATTCGTGTCTACGAAGATCGATCGCCGCGAAGACGTGAACCCGGAGGCGGGATTACACGAGTATGGGGACGTGGAGTTTGCGGACTCCACGAATCACAAGTACCCCATTGACTCACCGGAGCATGTACGGGCGGCCTGGAGCTACATCAACCAGAAGGACAACGCGGCCAAATACGATGCCGACGAGGTAAAGACCATCAAGAATCGCATCAAGCAAGCCGCCAAGAAGCACGGAGTGGAGATCAGCGAAGACTGACGCCGCTCTCCTTAGCCGCGGACGCTATTGTCGCGCGTGACGCCGGCATACCAGCGTCCGCTACGTTTGACGATCCGCTCCTGGGTAGCGTAGTCGACGTAGATGACCCCGAAGCGTTTGCGATATCCCTTGGCCCACTCGAAGTTGTCGAGGAGAGACCAGACAAAATATCCGCTCAGCGGCACGCCATCCTCAATGGCGCGGTACGCCTGGAGTAGATGTTCATGGAGGAAGCTCTCCCGCTCTGGATCCTCGACTTGCCCGTCCTCGACGACGTCGTCGTAGGCGGCGCCATTTTCGGTGACCAGGAGCTTGCCGGGACCGTAGTCGTCGTGCACTCGCTTCAGAGTCTCGTACAGACCAGACGGGTAGACCTCCCAACCGGTCGCTGTGACCTGAGCATCGGCGGGAACCACACGACGCGCCTGGAGCAGCTGCGCTGCTGAGTCATACGCGACGACTGACCGCGTGTAGTAGTTGATGCCAAGCATGTCCGTGGGCTGGGAGATGAGCGCCATGTCGCCCGGGGCGATCTCCGGTACGTCATCTCCGTAGAGTCGCGTCATGTCCTCTGGATAGTGGCCACGATAGAGTGCATCCAGGAACCACCGGTTCAGGTACCCGTCGATCCGGTCGGTGGCTTCCAGGTCGGCGTTGGTGTCTCCCGCGGGCTGGCACGGCGCCAGGTTGAGCACGATTCCCGCCTGGCTGTCCGGACTCATTTCCGACCGCAGCGCTGTCATCGCTTCGCCGTGGGCCAGCAGCATATTATGCGCTGCCAGTAGCGCCAGGCGGAAGTTGCGCTCTCCCGGTGCGTGCTCGCCGGTCCAGTGCCCGAGAAAAGCAGCGACCCAGGGCTCGTTGATCGTAAACCAGTGCTGGACTCCAACGCCGAGCGCCGCCACAACCGTGTGCGCGTACTCGCCGAACCAATGCGCGGTGTCACGGTCGGCCCAGCCGCCGCGGTCTTGCAGTGCCTGCGGCAGATCCCAGTGGTAGAGCGTGACGTAGGGGGTGATTCCGGCCGAGTGCAGCTCATCGATGAGGCGGCGGTAGAAGTCCAGACCGTCTGGATTCGGACGACCCACTCCGGTGGGGAAGATCCGAGGCCAGGCGATGGAAAGGCGATAGCCGCCGAGACCGAGCTCCCGCATGAGTGCGATGTCTTCGGGATATCGATGGAAATGATCACAGGCGACGTCGCCCGTGTCAGCGTTGGCGATCTTGCCCGCCGAGTGGCTGAAGGTATCCCAGATCGACGGTCCGCGACCGCCCTCGCGAACGGCGCCCTCGATCTGGTACGCCGCGGTGGCGGCGCCCCAGACCCAATCTTCCGGAAAAACCACGGCTGGTGATGACATAGCGGGGAGTATCGCAGAGCCGTATCGGAACCGTAGTGGACTGGGAAGGAGTTTTCCAGGGAGAACGCACTCCGCGGTCCAATTCGATCGCGGGGCACTGCTCCTTACTCGAAGGCGCCGTCTATTGACCGTGCTGTGGTCCGGTATCAGGTGCGGCTGGTTGGGATCGAAGGTGTTAAAGGTGTTGAACTTCTGGAGAGACGGGAGGGACAGCATCTTTCCCGGCGGTTGGCCCGCATGTCGAGTCCAAAGGGGGATGTGGCCCGCGTGAGAACTGCCACCCCCACCCCTTGGAAACCCGCACCCCAACCGCCACGCAGAGGGTGCCCGGCCCTGCGGCAGGGAGAGAGGCGCTGACCCCGATGTAGGGGAGACGGGGGGCCGGGAATCAGCATGACCCGGCCTCCGGTGGCGCGCTATCGAGGAGCCGTTCGTCTAGACTTCCGGCTCGCGGCCGCTTCGCGCGCGATGCGGTTGATCGCTTCCAGATCGACCTTGCCAATGCCGATCAGTGGCATCACGTCGATCTCATGGAAATCGACCGGCGACGGGATGAACAATCGTGGCAGCCCGGCGTCAGCCAGCCCCTTCACCAGCTCGTCGGGCGATTCCTCGAGTTTGGTGTGAATGACGACCAGGCGCTCACCGGTCGCATCGTCCGGCACCGCGGTAACCACGGCTCGTGGCGCGCCGTCCTCGCTACCTCCCGTAAGCATCGCCATCGCCTCTTCGATCGCCCCGAAAGGAACCTGTTCGCCGCCCACCTTGGCAAAGCGGCTTTCGCGGCCGACGATGGTGATGAAACCGTCTTCATCAATGGTCACCACGTCGCCGGTGTTGTACCAGCCGTCCTCGAGGACGGCCTCTGTCAGCTCCGGTTGGTTGAGGTAGCCAAGCATCACATGCGGCCCGGTCACCCACAGAACGCCACGTTCGCCCGGCCCTACCACTTCGCCAGTCTCGGGGTCGCGCGCTTCGACGCGGACGCCAAGAGCCGGACGTCCTACGGTTCCCTCACGTAATACCTCGTCGGGATCTCCCAGAGCACGTGCGGCGGGAACATTGGCCGAGACGATTGGTCCCAGCTCCGTTGCGCCATACCCCTGAAACGGGCGAATGCCGAACTTGGCCTCAAAATCATCGGCGACGGCCCGTGGCAGCCGTTCCGACCCGGTCGCGACGATTTCAACTGAGGCGAAGTCTTCCGGTGGCAGCCGCCGTAGATAGGCGCGCAACAGTGTTGGCGTACCGAGGACGATCGTGACACCGCGATCTCGGATGAGGCGACCAATGACGCGCCCTTCTAATGGGTTCGTGTGGTAGACGGCGCCGACACCCATGGACAGCATCGCCCAGAGGGTGATAGTGAAGCCGAAGGTATGGAAGAACGGGAGAACCCCGAGCATGACGTCGTCGCTGCGTAACCGGAGCAAGGCATTCACCATGCTCGTGTTGGCTTCGATGCTCCGCCAGGGGAGCATGACTCCTTTCGGTCGTCCGGTCGATCCTGAGGTGAAGATGATCGTCATCAGCTCGTCTTCCGGAATCGCGTCGATGCCAAGGACGCGCTCGAGTGCGGGGAGGGGAAGAACGGCAAGCACCGCGGCGGCAGCTTTGTCGAGCGGCGTCGCCTGCTTTGCCAGGTCTTCCAAGATGACGACCTCGGTGCCGCTCAGATCGATCGGCATGCGCTCGAGAAACGCGCGTGAGGTGATCACGCGGCGCAGATCGGCTTCCTTGATGGAGAAGCGAACCAGCTCCTCGGACAGGCTGTAATTCAGATTGACGGCGACTCGCCGGTCGAGCGCCAGCGCCAAATTGGTCACCGCCGCGGCGACGGTTGGGGGGAGGAGAACCCCGACATTCCGCTCGTCAGGAGCGGCCGAACGGTGCAACCGTCTCCGCAACACAAGCGCCCGCAAGAGCGTCTCCCGTCCTGTCAAAGACGCGCCCGTGGAGTCAGAGAGCGTGGTGACGCCCGCTCGCTTGCGGAGCTGGGAGACAACATTCCGGAGCAGCGAGGTCGTCTTCTGAGCCGGCATCGGTTAGCTCCTCTGTGAGGCCGATCGTCGTCGATTGCGGCGGCGGTGCCTATCCGGAGCCGAACGCGAACAGGTTACCCCCGGACGTGCCTCCGCGCGCTCGCAGACCGCCCATGGCATAGACCTTGCCGTCGAGGACGGCCGGAGCGGAACGGATCGGCGTGGCAATAGATGCTCGCCAGCGCAGCTCGCCTGACCCGATGGCAACGGCGTAGAGTCCATCAACGCTCCCACTTGGGCCAGGAGCGGACGCGCGGACCGCGACCCCAAAGAGTACGTTGTCGGCCACGACAACTGGAGGTGTTATCGATCCCGCGCCAATCGGTTGTTCCGAATCGCCGACCGCGGAATCGATTGCCTCGAACACCCATCGCTCTTCACCGGTGGCAAGCTCGTATGCGCGCAGCGCCGGACTCCCGCGTCCTGGATCATCTTCGCGCATGTCCCAAGAAGTGACAAAGACCAGACTGTTGGCCGCGCTCGTTCCGGCCCGAGTGCTAAGGGTGCGCGGAAGATCGACACGCCAACGCAATGCCCCAGTCGCGGCATCGAGCGCAAAGACGCCGGTTCTCCCGGAGGTGACCTCGGAGCCGGCAAAGATGAGGGTGTCTCCGGCGACTGTCGCCGATTCACCCGCCCCCGGCGAAAAGCGGGCCTGCCAGCGCTTGCTGCCCGCGGACCGGTCGATCGCAAAAAGCCCGCGGTCACTCGGTACATAAACGGTGTCCGTCCCGACCGACACCGTCCCGAACCGCGCCGGGGCGAGAAAGCGCCACCGCTCGCGGCCCGTACGTTGGTCGAGTGCGAAAACGGTCCCGGATGCGTCGTTCTGCATCCGGTCACGCTCGTTGCGTACGCCCCACCCGGCGACATAGACCGCGTCGGCGTCAGCGGCGGGAGCAGTGACCGATGTGAACCCGAACGGCGAGAACCAGAGCGGTTCCCCGGTAGCGGCGACAACGGCGAGCACCCCCGCCACGGGGGCCTGGACGGGTGCAAAGAGAACCTCGCCGGCTAGTGCCGGAGAATCGGGAAACTCGGCCCAGGCGACGGGAGCCGAAGTCTGCCAGCGGATGCCGCCGCTCGCGGCGTCGACCGCTTCCAGCAAAGGTACCCGCTCTCCGAGTGAGAATCCGCCAAAGTAGACGAGTCCGCGCGCCACAACCGGTTGGGCGTCAGAGTGCCACCCGGTCGGGGTCCGCCAGCGTTCCGGCGGCTCAGTATCTGGGGCTGGACCGACCTGGATTCCCGTGCGAGCAGCATCGGCTCCCCGCATCGGCACGGTCGGTCCGGGCGCGTGGATTGGCACTCCAGGGCCTGGAGCAATCGGATGGCGGAGGAGGGCGCGGGGCGGCGCGGCCGAATCCGGGCCGGCTACGCCCGACACACCAACCGGTTCCTGTGGCGTTCGAAGGTTGTCGAAGCGCCAGACGCGGTCCTCACCTTGCTCGACGACGACGATGAGCGATTCGGGCGCAGCGCTCCCAGTGCTCGAAGGATCGACCACGACGCGTGCCGCAATGCGTCCGTCCGCCAGCCGCTCGACCTGCGACACTGCAAGGATGGAGATGCGTATTCCCGCTGGCCCACCAAGGAAGGGCGACCGCTCCCCGAGAAGGCGGCGAACACCATCTGGCGTGAAGAGACCGAGCAGCCCCGGAACGTCGCCCGATGCGAGGCAGATGCGCCACGTGGTGAGGACCTCACCGATGGCCGCGCGTTCGGCCGGAGGCACCGCGTCGCCTCTCGGGTCGTCGGCGTCCGGGTCGTCTGGCGCTGGTTCCCGCAGGATGACGGTCAGGCCGGCGGGGCTTACCGGCGGCGCGGGACAGTCTGGCCGCTGCGCTGAGACGCCGGAAGCCGGAGGGGTTGTCTGCCGTGCACCCGCAGCCATTGGGACAATGAGGAGAGTTAAGGCAAGGATCGGCGCAACAGAAAGCAAGAGCCGCGTTCGCATAGACTATCCGCACTCCATTGAGCCAATCGACCGCGATCAGCCGGCGCAACCTTCGAGATCGGCAGACCGGGTGAACGCCGATTCTCGATGGAAGACTTGGTACCGGGGATCGTTCATGGCGCGTCGGCCCGGACTAAGGCAACTGGCGTGGCCGCCTGTCGCAAGAGCTTCTCGGCGACATTCCCGATCTGCCAGCGACGTGCCGCGCCCTGGCCGTGTGTCGTAAGGATCAGGAGATCACCCTGCCCCAGAGTAGCCATCACCTCGAGCGCGGCCGGTCCGGAGCGGACTTCTGACGATGTCACGATACCGCCCGCCCGCAGCGAGTCAGCCAACTGCTCCAGATAGGCGCCGGCTGCCTCGGAAGGGGTCCCGAATTCCGTCTGGAACACACCGCATGACCGGATCTCCGTGTCCGACTCCGTACCCGAAGTGGTGGAATCGTCAACGGTGACCAGGTGGACTGACACGTCCAGCATCCCCGCCAGATGTGTCGCTAGGGCCAGGGCGCGTTCGGCGGCGGGAGAGCCGTCGAGCGGAACAACGAGACGCCGCACCGACTCCGTGGTGACCGGGTGACTCCCTCCCCGCAGGAGCAACGTCGGCGCCGGAGCGTGCCTGGCAACACGGTCGGCGACGCTGCCGAACAGAAGCCGGCCGCCGCCCCCGGTCCCCTGGGTGCACATCACGATCAGATCGGCGTCGGCCGCGTCGGCGACAATCCCTTCAGCGGGGTCGCCGAACGCGACTCGTGTCTCGATCTCGCACCCTGGCAACCGCAAACGCGCCGCGACATCCTCGAGGTACCGCGCCGCCGCATCGGCGTCGGGGTTCTCCCGCGAGCAAATCTGGAGCAACCGGATGCGCTCCGAGGGGAGCGTCTGCGCCCAACTAAGGGCGGTTTCGCCACGTGCAGAGCCGTCGAGTGGAACCAGGACGCAGGTGAGCCGGGTCACGCTGTCCCGCTTTGTTCGCCTGGGGCCGTGCGCAGCAGGATGACAGGTACGCGAGACTCCCGCACCAGCTTCTCGGCAACGCTCCCGAGCATCCAACGCGACCCATTCTGCCCATGTGAGGTGATTACCAGCACATCCCGCGGTACGCAGGCGTCGATGATGGCCGGGGCGGCCGGTCCGGCGAGCACCTGCCACGAGGCTGGAAGCCCATGACGCAGGAAATTGGCCACAGCGACCTCGACACGGCCCCGGGCCAGGTTGAGCGTGTCTGCCTGCGCCTCTTCACGCAGGTGGGGATCGATCGCGGCTGCCACACTGGCCGGGAGCGTACTCTCCTCATCCTCGACGACGGCGACGACGTGGACGTGCGCCGAGAGTCGCCGCGCGAGATCCTGGGCCAGCGGCAATACCCGGGCGCATCGCTCGGAGCCGTCGTGCGCAACCACGAGACGGGCGATCAAATCCGGGCTACCGGTCGTGCCATTGGGCTGGACCACCATCAACGGAACCGGAGACATCCGTGCTACCCGGCCGACCACGCTGCCGAAACCACCCGGCCCCGTGGCACTTACTCCCTGGGTCGAAAGGAGAATTCCGTGCGCTCTGCTCCGGATCGCGACCTCAACGATCCGCTCTGATGGATCACCGGTCTCGACCATCTGACTCACCTGAAGGGACGAGTCGAGGGAGGACAGGCACGCCGCGGCGCGGTCGAGGTCGGCGCGAGCGGCCGCTGCCGCAACCTGCCGCACCTCGTCTGCCGAGAGCATCACTTCGCCCATCGGACTGCTCACCGAATGCGCCTCAGGGACAACCTGGAGCAGGATCACTTCCCGCCCACCGTCCGCAAGGAGCGGCAGATATGGGAAGACTGCCTCGGCGTGCCCGGACCCATCGAAGGGGACAAGCACGGGCGATCCGATCGTCACGTCACCCGGGGCGTTCATTCGGCTTCTCCCAACAAGGTCTACGATCGATGTTCTAAGCATAGGCCGTGTCTGCCAGTTGCGTCCCAAGACATGCCCAATTGAGGCAACGAGAATTAGCGGTCGATCTGCAAATCGGGACGGTCCTCAGCCCACAGCTCCAGGGTGACTTGTTCACCGGTCACGCCCGCCCAGACAACCACC
>JAHWJF010000142.1 GCA_019348515.1 Chloroflexota bacterium
CGGATGAGCAGGGAGGGCATCGACAACTCCTTTCGGACACCTCAACGGTAGGTGCCGGGGAGTTGGGGGCCCATCAGTACATGTACTCAATCGAGGAAGCGGCGAGTACTCAATTGCTCATGGTGGCACGAGCCAGGCGCGCCCGATCTGATGGTCAGGGCGAAGGTGGATGAGGGGGATCGACAAGCCCGCTGGCGATGGCCGCGGTGGCTGCCGCGGTACGCGTGCGGACGCCGAGCTTGGCGAAGATACGGGCGACGTGGTTCTCGACCGTGCGCACGCTGATGAAGAGCGTCTCAGCGATGGCGGGGTCGGTCAGCCCTGCCGCGAGCAGGCGAAGAATTTCCGTCTCGCGCGGGGTCAAGGTAGTGCCGGAGGTGGAATTGGGGAGTAGGAACAGGTCGAGCGCCGCGGCGACCGCCTGCCCCGGCGTCAGGTTCCGACCGGCGGACCAGGCGGCGGCAAATGCCTGCTCGCCGAGGCCGGTGCGGATGGTTGCCACCGCCTGGTCGAGGGCGACCTCGTTTTCCATCACCCGAAAGCGCAGGCCGATTCGTTCACGCATCGCCTCAGCGGCTCCCAGCAGCGTGGCGCCGCGCTCCGCCTGCCCCATCGCGGACGCAACGATCCCGACGCCCTCGATCACGTCACTCACCACGCGCGTGCGGGGATTATCTCGGCCCAGTGCCAGCGCCTCTCGATAGCATTCCAGGGCCCGCGCGTGATTGCCCTGGTCACGCGCCAGGTCACCGAGATCCCCCAATGCCAGGATCATCCCCGTGGCGTACCCTGCTTCGCGCACCAGACGAAGCGCGGCCTCGAGCCGTTCCGTGGCCAGCATGTGGTCACCCTGCGTCCGCGGGATGACGGCGAGGTTTATCAAGCCCCAACCGGCCATGATTCCCGCCAATCGTTGGTCGGGTACGGCGCGGGCTGCCATGAGGGACTCCTCGAGAAGCGCCGTGCCGAGGATACGCTCGCCCCGCGCGATGGCCAGCGCACCAAGCCCAATCAGCGCGTTGGCCTCGCTGAACGCATCGCCCTGGTCCCGGCTCCCGGCCAGTCCTTCTTCAAGGTGTGCGATCGCTTCACTGGACGACCCCTGATAGGCCTCGATCATGCCGAGCGCGACAAGGGCTTTGGCCCGACTGACTGCCGTGCCGCCACTATGATCCAGGGCGCGTTCCAGCCAGCCCCTGCCCTCGTAATAGTGACTTTGCGTAGACCAGAAGTGACCTAACGAGGCGGCGAGGCGGAGAAACTGCTCCGACTCGTCGCGCTCCTCGAGCCACGCCAGAATCGCCCGCAGATTGGCATGCTCCGCATCCAGCAGGGCAAGGGCCTGGTTGCCGTCCGGCAGCATTTCAGCCAGTTCGTACCGATCGGCGAAGGCCATGTAGTAGTCCGCATGTCGCTTCCGGATGGACTCCGCTTCGCTGCGTGCCACCAGCCGCTCCTCCGCGAATTCGCGGATCGTCTCCAGCATCCGGTAGCGCGCCGTCCCGTCCGGGCCAGTCTCCGACCGCAGCAGACTCGCTTCGACGAGCGCAGCGATGCCGTCGAGGACGGAGAAGGGCGCAGCGACACCCCCTTCACCCCCTACGGCCTCAGCTGCTTCCAGGCTGCAGCCGCCGGCGAACACCGCCAACCGCCGGAAGAGGGCTTGCTCCTCGGGCCGCAGGAGGTCGTGGCTCCAGGCGATCGCATCCCGCATCGTCTGCAGCCTGAGCGGCCGGTCGCGGCCGCCGCCAGTGAGCAGCGGCAATCGCAGCTCCAATCGCTCCCGCAACTCGGGCAGCGACAGGTGGGTCATCCGCGCCGCGGCGAGCTCGATCGCCAGCGGCACGCCATCGAGCCGCCGGCAGATATCCACCACGAGTGGTGCGTTGTCATCCGTCACACTGAAGGAGGGGTTCACGGCCTGGCCACGCCGCGCGAACAGTTGCGCCGCCGCGGATCGCATCAGTTCCTCGCGCGAGGCGAGCGTTTCGGGGTCGGGCACGGTCAGCGGTGGCACCGGGAGGGCATACTCGCCCTCCACGCGCAGCAGCACCCGGCTCGTCGCCAGGATCGTGAGGCGCGGACAGACCGCCAGCAGGTCGCTCACGAGCGGGGCGGCCGCCACCACGTGCTCGAAGTTGTCCAGCACCAGCAGCGCCTCGACCTGGCGCAGGGCCGCCGCCAGAGTGTCGCGCACCGGGGTGTCGCCGGTCTCCACGAGACCGGCGGCGCGCGCCACGGTTGTCGCTACCAGATCAGGGTCCGTGATCGCGGCCAGCGGGGCGAAGCGGACGCCGTCGGCAAAGTCCGCGCCGATCTCAGCGGCGATGGCGAGGGCAAGGGTGGTCTTGCCGATGCCGCCGGGGCCGGTCAGGGTGAGGAGGCGGACGTCGGGCCGACGCAAGAGCGCCATCGCAAGCGCCAGCTCGCGCTCGCGGCCAATGAGCGGCGTGAGCGGAACCGGCGCCGAGGCAATCCGAAGATGGTCCAGCGGCGATCTGGTTGCCATAGTGCCCGCCAGTATGCACCGCCGAGGCGAGTCCTCAGGGTTCGCAAAGGTGCTCTCGGGAACGCTAATCGTGTATGCGCGCGCCGGGCTCAGCTGCCCAAACAGCGCGCTGTTGCCCACCCTGCAAGTTCGCCAGGATGACACGATTGCCCGAACACGATATAGCATGACTCCTTTACCACACTCCATCCCCCTTGCCCCTACGGCGTTGGCGTGCCCCCGCTGGGGTGCCCCCACGTGGCCAGGTCACGTACCGCTTAGAACCTGCTGGACTGCCGCGATTACCAGATCCGGTTGGTTCGGCTGGATGTTGTGGCCACTCTCGGTGGCGACGACCTGCCAGGCGTCCGGCACCAACGCCACCCACCGGGCGGGCGGTTGAATGCATAGATGCAGGCGGGCCTCCCATTCCTCGAGGGTCAGCCACGCCTCGACCGCGGGCAAGGCGTTGACCAGCAATTACCCGACTGAGATCGTCAGATAGCTGCTGGCGAAGAGGCGGACGACCAGGCCGCCGAAGGAATGCGCGGACAGCATGGTAGGGACCGGGGATCGCGGCCGTGGTCAGCCGGACGCGGCGGTCCGCGAGAAGGCTGGGCTCAAGCTATCGTCGCTACCACTACCGCGTGCACATGTGGGCCAAGAAAGTCTTGGCGAGGTGCTGGACGGAGCGTGACTCAGCCCACGGCCGTGGCGCGGGCGCGGCGGATCTGATCGGCGTGATCGTGGGCATGACCGCCATAGATGCCTAGCCAGTCCTCGACGGTGTAGGGGCCGCTCTCGCTGTGGGTGCCGGCGCGCCGCCATTGCTCCTCGCTCAGCCGGCGCAGGATGGGGGCTGTCGCCGTCCGCGCCGCGGCAAAGGCGGCCAGGGAGGGTTCGAGCGGGCGCTCGGGAAACAGGCGATCAACAAACGCTTCCTGGTCGTAGCCGAGGAGAGTCGGGGCATCCTGGGCGATCAAGAGCCGCAGCCGGATGGCCGCGGTCATCTCGCTGTCGGCCAGATGGTGGACGATCTCGCGGGGGCTCCACTCGCCCGGTGCTTCGCGCGCCTCCAGCTCCGCGCCGGTGATCCCCTCCAAAGCCGCCGTGATGGCCCAGTAGCCGTCCTCGTACTGGTCGATGAGCGCCTCACGCGCCGCCTCATTCATCGCTCCCTCCCGGGTTCGTCGCCGTATCTCCCTGTTCGCGCTCCACCCACCATTCCGTGAACTCGACGCATTGGCCGTCCGCGTCGAACCGGATCACCCATAGGTTGCTGAAGTCAGAGGGATCGTCATAGTGGGTCCAGCCGCGCACGAACGCGAGGTCACCCGCCACGGCGAGGATCTGATAGCGGAACGACCAGGTTCCCGGCTCGTCTCTGTTCTCCAGCCAATTGGCGATGATCCCGGCGCGGTCACGCCACGGCTCACCATCCGGCCCCTGAAAGTAGCGCGCGTTCTCAGCGAAGAGCTCGCCGATAGCGTCGGGATCGTTCGTCTCCCAGGCGCGCTGGTAGCGCTCGACCCAGGACGCGACGGCAGGTTCATCCATCTGCGGTCTCCTATCAGGCGAGCGATCCTCCGTCTGACGAGCTCATGACCCACGTGGTGTCCATGACGTCGGTTGCCCTGCATGCCGTCTCCGTGGCCCGGTGCCAGCGAGCCTCGGCTCGTAACGGGAACTGTTAGGTGCGATGTCCGGACGCGGCTTAGCGTGTGGTCAGTCTGCGGCGCGACCAATCGTATACGCCTCGCACAGGGGCGGAACGAACAATCCGATCCCAATACGGCTTCAGCGCTACGCGCGCCTCAGCATCGATACTCAGATCGGCATCGTGCTCTCGCGCGATAGCTTGCAAACTATCCCAGGCGGTGTAAGCGATCATCGGCGTCTCCCTTCGCGATTCATAGATAGAACGCGGAGAGCCGGGGTTTGTGAGACGCCGAGGTGGGTGGTCGTCAGGCCGCCTCGGGATCGATGAGAGGCGCCGCGTTGGCGACCGCTTCCTCCTCTTGGGTGAGTGGCCGACTCGAGCGCATCCGCATCTGGGCAACGAGCAGGACCGGGATCAGGAGCGCGCTCGCCGCCAGCGAGGCCAGCAGCGGTCCCTCGGCGCGGATGGCGTAGAGCTGACCGGAGACAACGGGAGCCGAGGAGAAGGCGCTGCCGCCCATCATCTCGCTCAGCGTGAAGACACGCGGCCGGATGCGGTCGCTGCGCACGATTTCGCTCAACGCCGCGACGTACAGTCCCCAGGCCGACCAGAGCCCACCGCGCCCGATGAAAGCCAGCGCGATCAGCCAGACGAGATTGGTCGAGACGACGACCGCCAGGGCGCCCATGACCATAGCGATGGCGATGGCGATGCCGGTCAATGGGCGCCGCTGCAACCACTGGCTGCGCGCGACGGCCAGACCAAAAACGACCGCGCCCAGAGAGCCAACCCCACCCAGAATCGCCACGATCGCCGGCGATATGCCCCGCTGATCGGCCAGGAACGTCGGCAGCAGCGAGATGCCGAGGGCGAGGGAGAAGATGGTGGCGAACTGCATCCCCAGCAGCGGCTTCACGCTCGGCTCGGTCAGCGCTTCCCGGTAGGAGGACCGCGCCAGCTCCTCCTCCTTGGGCCGTTTGGGGCGAGGCGCGAAGCGGCTAAAGAAGATCAGGGAGAACGCGGTGCAGACGGCAGCGAAGATGAAGGCGGCGCGCATGTCGAAGCGAGCGATCAGCGCCCCCGAGATGAGTGGCGCGATACCGAAGGCGATGGCGGGGCCGACGTTGAAGACCAGGGTGAAGGCGCGCACCCGCTGCTCGCCGGCGTGCGCGGCCAGGTGCGCCTGGGTGAGGGGAAAGGCGATCTCCCCGATCGCGCTGCCGATCACCATCGGGGCCAGCATCGTCCAGTGCGTTGCGAGCGCGGCGGTGATCATCCCAATCCCGGTCAAGGACCGAGCGGCAAGGATCAGCGTGCGTGGTTCGATGCGATCGGCCAGCGCCGCGCTGGGGGCGAGGGTCAGTAGGCGCAGCAGCCCGGAGGCGCCGAGCACCAGCCCGACGACGGTGATCGGCGCGCCAAGGGCTTCGATCCAGAGCGGCCAGATGCCAACGTAGGCGCCAAAGGCCGCTTCGAGCCCGATCATCGCCCAGAAGACGTAGCCGAGCTCGCGGCCCAGCCCGAGATCCCACGCCACTGGCACTGGCATGTGTACTTGCAGGCGCCGCCCGCCCGGCAACCGCATTCCCCGATCCCCACGTCCCCCTCTGTCTCACCGCCTGAGAGCCGGGGAATTGTACGGGCCGCGTGCGCTGTCATCCCGAGGACCGTGACCTCGAGAGGGTGTCATCCCGAGGAACGAGGGATCTCGTCGTTTCGTCACATCCATTGGCCGACCCCGGCGAGATTCCTCCTTCGTCGGAATGACATCTTCCCTATGTCAGCGCACTGAGCCCGCGGGCGAACTTGCAGGATCTCGTGCACCACGAACAGATACGGCTTGAGACGAGATTCTTCGCTTGCGCTCAGAATGACA
Organism: Chloroflexota bacterium; assembly: GCA_019348515.1. Lineage (GTDB taxonomy): Bacteria > Chloroflexota > Chloroflexia > Thermomicrobiales > UBA6265 > JACCXM01. The sequence goes on from JAHWJF010000142.1 coordinate 6,025, forward strand.
TGTTTATCGTGTGACGGTGTTGAGCCGACGCGATGGCCGCGACTCCACCCAGATGCGGTACCGTTTCCGTCAGATGGACCTGGTCAGGAGGATGGACCAAGCGTGAACCCGTATCTGGCGACCGCGATCGCCATGTGTGTGATCGTCCTGCTCTCGCTGGCGGGGACGGCCTACCTGGCGGCGGTCTTCAACCGTCGCGCCAAGAGCGATCTGCTGGCCCGGCTGGAACCACTGGCGGCGGCCATCGACGGCGCCGCGGACGTGGACGAAGCGCGGGTCGAGGGGCGATTCAACGGCCAGATCGCCATCGGCCGGGTGGCGAACGCACCCGGCGGGTTCGGTCGCCTCTTCCACGTCGAGCTGGTCGATTCCGCCGGTGGCGTGCCATGGGAGTGGTCGTCGTTGCCGGACAAGAAGGGGCCGGGACTCACCCGCGCCTTCGAGGGAGACCCGGCGTTGCGCGAGCGCCTTCTTGCGGACATCGATTTCGAGGAGGCCGCGACGGTTGTGCCGGACGACCGCACCCAGCGCTTCGGGTTCCTCTACGACCCTGCGGCCGGCATGATCCGCCTCACGCGCGAGATGCGCACCCGCCTCGACATCCCCGACGCGGCGACCTTCACCCGGCAGCTCGAGACGCTGCAACGCATCGGCGAGGCGAACCGCCGCGCCCAGATTCCTGCCAATGGCTGACGGCGCGGGAGTATCGCCCTTTCCCGAGCGGGACACGGAGACCGTTCGCATCGACAGTGTTGCCGAGGCCTACGCGTACTTCACCGCCTGGCCGCCGGCGGGCGGCCCCTGGGAGCGAGTTGGCCAGGTCTTCGCGCCCGGTCCAGCGGGGCCCGAGGATCATCTCACGGTGCGCGCGCCGGATGGGCAAACCGCGGTGGTGCGCTTCGCGATCCGGTCGTTTTTCTCGTATCCGGGCGAGGCATTGGTGGCACCGGGGGAGCAGGTGGCGGCTGCCATGCGCGCCGGTCACGAGCTGGCGAAAACCGAGGGCCCGCTGCACCCGGGAACGCTGCCGCAATACCCGGTGCCGTCGGAGTCGCACGCCGGCGCGGTCGCCGTACCCCTGCCGATTCTTGCCGTCGACGCCGGGCAGCGCGGGCTCTTCGCGCCGCCGCGGATCGCGGTCGTGCGCTGGCCGTCGGCGGAGGCTATCGGGGTCGGCGACGCGCCCGGGTTCGACCCGGAGCGCTGGCCACCGCCCCGCCTCGGCGATTGGCCGCCGCCCGCGGTGCGCGATTGGGCGCCCTCCCGGCTGGCGGGGACGATCGAGCGCTTCAGCGCGATCTGGGTCCGCCTCCTCGACGCCTGGTTCTCGGGCGAGGGGTATCCGCAGATCGACGACGAGAAGCGGGAGGCGCGCCTGCTACTGGAGCAGCTCGTTCCCCAGGGGATGCTCGAGTTCTACGCCGGTATCAGCCCGCGCTACTGGGCGTGGCTCACGGCGTAGGCCGGGTAAGAATAGGGCTAATGCAGGTCCGGAAGATTACGGTTGACCACATGATGCGACCGTTACCCGCAATCGCGATGTAGGGGCGAGGCCTGCTTCGCCCGAATGCTGGACATCGACCTGGTCTGTGGTGGCCAGGCATCGCCTAAAGCGGAGTGCAGCAGTGGTGTCATCCCGACGAACGAGAACTCTCGTCATCTCGTCGCATGCGGGCGCGAAACGACGAGATTCCTCGCTGCCGCTGCTGTGAAAAACTCTCCGGAAACCGCGAACCTGCGCGGAACGGCTTTTCATGCCGTGGTGGCGGCCCACGGGGCATGGTCACTCGGAATGACACCTGTTTCGCGACGGGCTCTCGATAGGGATTTTCGTCCTGAACGCGCCTGCTGCCACAGCGGGCGACGCGGGCGTCGCCCCGACGACCGCTGCTAGACCCCGTAGCGCGTCCT
>JAHWJF010000143.1:0-3897 GCA_019348515.1 Chloroflexota bacterium
TCCGGAATGAGCGGAAAGCCGTGCGGCGCGATGGCCGCGAAGACGAATGGCATGACCAGGAACCTCCCCACGAGCGTTGCCGCCTGACCGGTGCAACCCAATTCCAGTCGCCCCTGGGCCAATCATCCCCCACCTTCAAACGCGGCGGGACACCGACATTCGGCTATGATCGCTGACCGACAGTTACGCGCGTTGCTGGAGGTTAACAATGACCCTCGGGTTCCCGGGACCGCTTGACGCGGCGACAGCGGCAAGCAGCGACAGACGCCGCATCAGCCCAGTCATGGCGCGAGGCGGCATCATTGGTGCGCAGCATCCGCTCGTCTCATCGACCGGGCTGCGCGTGCTGGCAGAGGGGGGCAACGCGGTCGACGCCGCGGTTGCGGCAGCGCTCGTCGCCACCGTGGTCATGCCGGGTCGCTGCGGCGTCGGGGGCGATCTCTTCGCCATCGTCTCCCCCGCGAGCGCGACTGGCGCCGCGGGGAACGGCGATCTTCTTGCCTTCCATGGCAGCGGAATTGCCCCTCGAGGGGCGTCGCTCGAATTCATGCGGGAGCATGGCCAGGACTCCGCAAGTGGCCGCCGGGTCATGCCCCAGGATGGACCGCTCTCGCCGTCGGTTCCGGGATTTATCGACGGGTGCTTCCAACTCCTCGAGCGGTTCGGCACGCGGCCGTTCGCGGAGTTGGCAGTTCCCGCGATCCTCTATGCCGAGGAGGGCATCGTCGTTTCGCCGGCCGAACATCTGGCCATTGTCAACAACGCCGAGCGCCTCGGGCGTTACCCGGCCAGCGCGGCGGTCTTCCTCCCCGGCGGGAAGCCGCCAAGACCCGGCGACATCCTGCGCCAGCCCAACCTCGCTCGCTCGCTGTCGCTCATCGCCCGCGGCGGCGCGGACGCGTTTTATCGCGGGGAGATCGCCAAAGGGATCACGTCGTTCCTGGCCGCTAACGGCGGCGCGCTGACCACAGATGACTTCGCCGACCACACGACCGATGTCTCTCCTCCCCTCGCCACGACATACCGGGGGTACACCGTCTACGAGACCGGGTTGCCGACGCAGGGACTTGTCGTCCTCGAAGCGCTCAATATCTGCGAGCAGGCGCCGCTGAAGGAGATGGGTCTGAGGTCCGCGAGCGCCGTCCACACCGAAGTCTCGGCACTGCGTCTAGCCTTCGCCGACCGCCTCGCGTACGCCGGCGATCCAGATTATGTCGACACGCCGGTATCGAAGCTGATATCGAAAGAGTGGGCCGCGGAGCGGTACGCCACGATTGATCCCCAATTCGCGTCGACGATAGACGCCGGGAAGATCGCCGGAGGCGACACGACGAATCTTGCCGTGATCGATGAGAATGGGCTGATGATCTCCCTGATCTTCACCCTCTCCGACATTTACGGATCCGCGGTAGTCGCCGGTGACACCGGTATCCTCCTCACCAACCGCGCCGGGAACTGCTTCGAGCTGGAGGACGGCCACCCAAACATCTATGCTCCCGGCAAGCGCACCATGCACACCCTCAACTGCTACCTGATAGCGGATCAGACGGGGACACCCATTCTGGTTGGAGGGACCCTGGGCGGTGACTTTCAACCACAATGGAATCTCCAAACCATCACCGGGTTGATCGACGGTGGGCTCGATGTGCAAGCAGCGGTCGAGCAGCCGCGCTGGCAGCTCTATCCCGCCACCTACCCTGCCATGCTGGGTGATCCCTTCTTGCTCTCAATTGAAGATCGTCTCGGCGAGGAGACAATCGCCTCCCTGGAGGAGATGGGTTACCCAGTGCAGCGCATCGGCGCATGGGGCTCGGGGGGCGCGGTGCAAGCGATCGCCCGCGATCCGGAAACGGGTATCCTCGCCGGCGGCTCCGACCCGCGCGCGGAGGGTATGGCCGTCGGTCTGTGAGGCAGGTTCATGGGTAACCGGTTGTTTGGGTGATAGGATGGTGATCTGGCCGTTCGGAACGGTCAAAGGCTCCTCGTTTCTCCGCAATCTGGAAAGGAGGCAGCGAGGGTCACATTCCGGATCTGTGAGCTCGTGATCCGGGCAAGGTGACCAACAGATCGAACCACGCATCGGGCAGTCTCGCTATACAGTCCCGCCGTCGCGACTGGCTACGATCAGCATCGATCGGTCCGGAGCGAGCGCATCCCCAAGGAGGAACCACCGATGGCACGGATCGACTGGAGCGTATTGAGCGGACCGCGCGTATCGCGACGCACCCTGCTCTCCCTCGCCGCCGCGAGCGGGGCAACCGGCTACGCGAGCCGGCTGGCGGCCGTTGGCGCCGCCCCGCCTCCCAGGACCCGAGCGGTTCGCCGCACCCGCGCCCAGGGGGACCCGAAGCCGGGTGGCACCCTCAAGCTCGGGTTCGGCATCAGCCAGATTCCGAATCTTGACCCGGCCAAAGTCAACCTCGGCATCATCGCCGGCGAGCTTGTCTCGAACCTGTTCTCCAGCCTTGTCCAATTCGATGTCGAGCTTGGTCTCGTCCCGGATCTCGCCGAGAACTGGACGGTCAGCGAAGACGGCCTCAATTACAGCTTCACGCTGCGCGACGGTCTGACCTTCCACAATGGAGATCCTCTCAAAGCCGCCGACATCGTCTACACCTACGAGCGGACGATCGATCCCGACTTCGCGTCGCCACACGCGAACAAGCTGGCGCTGGTCGAATCGGTCGATACCCCGGACGATCTGACGGTCAACTTCACCCTGAGCGCACCCTTCGCGCCATTTCTTGCCGTCGCCGGCAGTCGCGGCCCTGGACGCGCCTTGACGCCCATCTCACAACGGGCATTCGAGGAGATGGGCGAGGAGCAGTTCGACCAGGCGCCGGTCGGATGCGGTCCCTTCGCCATCGTCCCGGACACAGCTGACCTCAGCAGCGGGTTCGAGATGGTCGCCTTCGACGGCTGGTATGGCGGCCGGCCACTGCTGGATGCGATCGAGGTGACAATCATCGCCGAGCCGTCGAGTCGCATCAGCGCGCTCGAGGCCGGCGACGTCGACATGCTTGACATCGTACCGACGATTGGTGTCGCGCAGCTCATGGAGAATCCCGACTTTACTCTTGTGCAGACCCCAGGAACGAGCTGGAACGGGCTCGTTATGAACTACACCCGGCCGCCGTGGGACAACCCGGATGCCCGGATGGCCGTCGCGAAGGCGATCAACCGGGAGGCGCTGATCGAGACCGCGTTCTTTGGTCTCTCAAACCCGAGCATCGGCCCGATCGCCCCGGCGTTCGCCTGGGCTTACATCCCACCAGAAGAGACCCAAACGCCACAGGCGTACAACCTCGAAGAGGCCAAAGCGCTGGCCGAGGCGGCTGGAATTGTCGGCGCGGCGCCGACGATCATGGCCACGCCCGACACGCAGCGCCTCGCCGAGGTGCTGCGCAACCAGCTCAGCGATATCGGTCTCGACGTCCAGTTCGAACAGCTCCAGCAGGCCGCCTGGAACGAGCGCTGGCAGGCCGGCGACTTCGACTGGCTCAGCAACGGCAGCGTGGCCGATGCCGACCCCGACGACGGGCACTGGAACTTCTTCCACTCCGAAGGTCCGTGGAACACGCACGGCTACAATAATCCGGAGGTCGACAGGTTGCTCGAAGCGACGCGGTCGACCGGGGACATCGAGGAGCGAGCCGCGCTCTTCCACGAGCTACAAGCAATCCTGCAGGCTGAGGTGCCCTACGCGTTCCTCCATCACACCATCGACACCACTGGCTTTGCCAACGACGTCCAGGGCTACGTCCCCGTCCCAGAGATGCGGTACATGGAGACGGTTTGGCTGGACCGGTGAGACAAGGGTGATAGGGTGATGGGTGTTAGGTGATAGGAAGAACCCACTGACACCCATCCCTTAACACCCATCACCACGAGCGAAGC
>JAHWJF010000143.1:3997-7915 GCA_019348515.1 Chloroflexota bacterium
CGAGCGAAGCTAGCCATGACCCAATACATCATTCGCCGGCTGATCCAGTCCCTCTTCATCATCTGGGGGTGTGCCACCCTCGTCTTCTTCATGCTGCGCATGATCCCCGGCGACCCGGTCATCCAGATGCTCGGGCCCGAGTACACGCCGGAGGCCGCCGACGCCCTCCGCCACAAGCTCGGGCTCGATCAGCCGTTGCATATTCAGTACATCCGCTGGTTCGGCAATGTGCTAACCGGCGATCTGGGTGGCTCGATCGCCTCCGGCGAAACGGTCACGGGGGCGATCGCCACCGGTCTCCCCAAGACACTCAGCCTGGCCGCGCTCTCCTTCCTGATCGCGCTCGTCATCGCCGTGCCAACCGGCATCATCGCCGCGTTGCGTCGCAACAGCGGGTTTGACTATGCCGCCAGCATCGTGGCCTTTATCGGCGTCAGCATGCCGAGCTTCTGGTTCGGCATCATCCTCATCCTCATCTTCGCGGTACGGCTGCGCTGGCTCCCGGCTATTGGCTACTCCGAGATCACGGAGGATGGCGTCGGCGAGTGGTTCAAACGACTGATCCTACCCAGCCTGGCCATCGGCGCCGGCTACTCCGCGATCCTGATGCGTTTCGTCCGCGCCGGGCTGCTCGAAGTGCTCGGCAGCGACTACGTGCGAACGGCTCGCGCCAAAGGGGTCCGTGAGCAGTCTGTCGTCCTGCGTCACGCGCTGCGCAACTCCCTGATTCCGGTGGTCACGGTCATCGGCATCCAACTCGCGCTGCTGCTGAGCGGCACGGTGGTGGTGGAGACGGTCTTCTCCATCCGCGGCATCGGCCGCATTCTCGTCGGCGCAATCTTCGACCGCGACTACCCGATGGTGCAGGGCGTCATTCTGTTGATTGCCGTGATCTTCGTTCTCGCCAACCTGATCGTCGACATCGTCTACACCTTCCTCGACCCGCGGATTCATTACAGCTAGGACGAAGACGGCTCCGCGTTTGCCTCATCGAGGCGTCGCTGATAGGCTGCCTGGCAGTGACCGACTCGCTCCAGGATCATGGGGGCAGATGGTCGGCGCCGCAGCCCACGTAGGAGGAATATCACATGAGCAAAATTGATTGGCGGCAACTAAGCGGACCGCAGGTTTCACGCCGCACCTTGATGCAATTGGCCGCCGCGTCTGGCGCCGCTGGATTTGCCAACCGGCTGGAGGCTCAGCACAGCATGGTGGTGCGCGCCAGCGCGGCGCGTGCTGTGGCTCGGCAGGACCAGGAGCCGAAGACTGGCGGCACGCTACGGGTTGGGTTCCTCATCAGCCAGATCGTCACCCTCGACCCGCAACAGCTCTCGCAAGGCGTGGTGGCGGGCTCGATCCTGCCGAGCATCTTCTCGAGCCTCGTTCAGTTCGATCAGGAGCTGGGGCTCATCCCGGACCTGGCCGAGACCTGGGAGGTCTCCGAGGACGGTACGGAGTACACCTTCACCTTGCGGCCAGGTCTGACCTTCCACAACGGCGACACGCTCACCTCGGCCGACGTGAAGTACACCTACGAGCGCACCATCAATCCGGACTTCGCCTCTCCGCATGCCAACAAGCTGGCTCTCGTCGAATCCTTCGAGACGCCTGACGACCAGACCGTGGCTCTCACGTTGAGCGCCCCGTTCGCGCCGTTTCTCGCCGTTGCCTGCACGCGCGGCCCGGGCCGCGCGCTGACGCCAGTGCCGCAGCGGGTGGTGGAAGAGATGGGAGACGAGCAGTTCGGTATCACCCCGATTGGCTCCGGTCCGTTCATGGTCGTGCCGGAGAGTGTCGAAATTGGCAGGGGCTTTGAGCTGGCCGCGTTTGACGGCTGGTACGGCGGCCGGCCATACCTCGATACAGTCGAGATTCGGCTGGTGCCGGAGCCATCGAGTGCTGTGAGCGCGCTCGAGGCCGGAGATGTCGATCTGATCGACCCGGCGCCTGCGACCCTCTTCCAACAGCTCTCCGAGACCCCTGATGTGGTCGTGGTCGAAGGTCCGAGCACGAGTTGGCGCGGCGTAGTCATGAACTACGCGCGGCCGCCCTGGGACGACATCAACGCCCGCATGGCTATCTCCAAGGCTATCGACCGCCAGGCATTTGTCGATTCCGCGTTCTTCGGACTGGCGATCCCCGCGGTGGGGGCCATCGCCCCGGCGTTTGGCTGGGCGTACCTGCCGCCCGACCAGGTCGAAAATCCACAGGCATTTGATATGGAAGAGGCGCGAGCGCTGGCCGAGGAGGCCGGCATCATCGGCGCGCAGCCGGTAATCATCTCTTCGGAGGAGATTGGACAGCGCCCGACCGAGGTGCTGCGCAACATCCTGGTCGATCTCGGCCTCGATCCGCAGGTCGATTTCCAGCAGGCCGCTACGTTCAGCGAGCGCTGGCAGGCTGGCGACTACGACATGTTCCTGCACGGCAGCGTGGTCGACGCCGACCCGGATGACGGCCACTGGAACATCTTTTACTCGGAAGGGCCGTGGAACACCTACGGGTACAAGAGTGAAGAGGCCGACCAGCTCCTGGTCGCCACTCGTGAGACATCCGACCAGGAGGAACGGGCCCGGCTCTTCCAGGAGCTGCAAACCGTGCTGGAGCGTGACGTCGCCGCCGCGTTCGCCTATCACGCCAAGGATCTCGTCGCCTACAACGAGGACGTGATGGGGTTCATCCCCATTCCCGAGCAGCGCTACTACGAGCAGGTCTGGTTGGATCGGTAGGGACGGGCGATCGGCTACCAGCTATCGGCTTCGGACGTTGAGTTATCGGCAGTGAACAATCGCTATTGACTCACCGGTAGGTAGCAGCCGATAGCTGATAGCCGTACCCCGGTACAGAAGAAATGGCGAGAGCGACGCACACGTCCGAGGCGGCAGACATCATCGCGGGAACAGGCTCCGCGACGGCGCTGACCTCGGGCCGCCAGCAGTCCTCTGGCTTCCGCCTTCTCCGGCGGCTGCAACGCGAGCGCAAGGCGATAGCCGGCCTTGTCATCATCGCTTTGCTCACGCTCCTGGCGATTTTCGGACCGCTGCTGGCGCCGTATCACCCGGACGCCGACGATTTTGGCATCCTGCAGGCCCCCACTCTCGAACACCCGATGGGTACCGACTCCTTCGGTCGCGACCTTTTCAGCCGCCTTCTTATCGGCACACGCGTCTCGTTCTCGGTCGGGGTGCTAGCGGCGATTGCCGCCCTCGCCATTGGCGGCACGCTGGGACTGGCTGCCGGTTACTACGGCCGCTGGGTCGACAGCCTGATCTCACGCGCCATCGATCTGCTCTGGGCCTTTCCGGTGATCATCCTCGCCGTCGCGCTCGTTGCCATTTTCGGTGCGGGGTTTCGCAACGTCGTGATCGCGATCGCCGTGGCCTATATCGACGATTTCGCGCGGATTGTGCGGGGGGAGACGCTAAGCCTGCGAGAGCAGGATTTCACGATGGCCGCGCGGGCCCTGGGAGCGCGCGACGACGAGGTCATGGGTCGTCATATCGTGCCGAACCTCGTGGCGCCGCTGACCGTACAGCTCTCGTTCGCCGTCGGCCTCGGGATCCTCACCGAATCGACGCTGACCTTTCTCGGGCTGGGGGTCAATCCCGCGACCCCCACCTGGGGCCTCGCGCTCAACGAGGGCCGCGACTTCGTTCGCCAGGCCTGGTGGATCAGTGTCTTCCCGGGCCTAGCCATCGTCGTCACCGTCATGGCCCTCAACCTGCTCGGCGATGGCCTGCGCGACGCGCTAGATGTGCGGGGGGTGAGCGACGTGTGATGCGAGGAGTCACGCGTGATCTCCTCGCCGACGACATCCTTCTCAATACGTACCGCGCCGGCTTCCTGGGCCCGCACGGTCGCGGTCAGTTCTTCCTCCATGACCGGAATGCGGATCTCCTCATCCGCCTCCTCGCGCCG
>JAHWJF010000144.1 GCA_019348515.1 Chloroflexota bacterium
AATCGCGGCTCCTGTGGAGGGAGCAGCGCCCACGAGTGCGACGGCGATAGCGCCTAACAGGAACGCGGCCGCCACCATATTGAGCCAGCGGCCACCCATGAGGTGTGCCACGGCCGAACCCGGACTCACTCGTAGCCGTGACGAACGCTTTCCGTGACGCTGCAGCTCCTGCGAATCAGCCATCGGCTCTCCTTCTTCATTGACTGGATCACTGATTCGCAGCGAGGGTTCGCCACGGACCGTACACCAATTGCGCCGTTGCTCTCTCACTCTGGCAGACACCGCGTAACCTATCCGATTCCCATTTCGCACGCAAGATTCGTGCGCGCGAGGCTGCTCTGCACGACGGAGGGGAGCTTGACCTCGCAGGCAGTTCGCTAGCCTTCACATCCCGGATACCGTTTGTTGTCTTTCGATGAGCTCGTGCGACACTCGTTCCCTCCATGTTGCGGCATGCTACGCGCCGTACATCGACTGGCGCCGCCGCGGGACTTCGCCCTCGTCGTCGGCGATGCGGGCATTGACGACGAGGGCGTGCCGCAGTTGCGGGCGGCACGGGCTGAGGTGGTGGTCGCCCCGCTCCGGTGAAGGACGCGGCGGGGCGGGAGGAAGCAGTAATGGGGGTCACCATCCCCGGTGACATCGAGCGGCAGGAATTCGACCTGATCGTGGTCGGCGCCGGTGTCAATGGCGCGGCGATCGCGCGGGACGCGGCGATCCGCGGCTTGCGGACGCTGCTGCTCGACAAGGGCGACATTGCCAGCGGCACCACCAGTTGGTCGAGCCGCCTGATTCACGGCGGGCTGCGATACCTGGAGCATGGAGAAGTCCGGCTCGTGCGCGAGTCCCTGCGGGAACGGGAGCGGCTGCTGCGCAATGCTCCGCACCTGGTGGGGCCGCTGCCGATGGTGATCCCGATGTATGACGGAAACCGGCGGCGTCCGTCGGTCATCCGGGCCGGGATGCTCGCCTACGACGCCCTTTCGCTCGATAAGTCATTGCCTCGTCATCGGGTCTGGTCTACGCGCGAAGCGCTCCGCCGGGTCCCTGGACTCAACCCGCGCGGTCTGCGTGGCGCCGCGCTCTACTACGACGCCCAGGCGACCTTCGCCGAGCGGCTGGCGGTCGAGAACGTCATCTCCGCCGCCGAGCATGGGGCAACCGTGGCGACGTATTGTCGCGTCAACCGGCTCATTCAGGACGGCAACCGGGTCCGCGGCGTGATTGCCGCCGACAGCCTCGAAGGGGTCGACTTCCACGTCAGCGGGCGAGTTGTCGTTAACATTTCTGGCCCCTGGGTCGACCACGTCCTCGCCGGGATTGGGGAAGCGACGCCACGCCTGATTGGTGGAACGAAGGGGAGCCACCTCGTGGTCGATCCGTTCCCCGGGGCGCCATCGACCGCCCTCTACTACGAGGCGCACGACCATCGGGTGGTGCTGGTGATCCCCTGGAACGGGCGCTATCTGATCGGCACCACCGATATCCGCTACGAGGGCGACCTCGACGACGTTCGCACCGAGGAGGGGGAGGTCGAGTACCTCCTGAATGAGACGAACCAGGTGATCCCGGGCGCCAACCTGACCCGTGACCATGTCCGCTACGCGTACGCGGGTATCCGCCCTCTCCCCTACCAACCGACGGGGTCGGAGGCGGAGATCAGTCGGGATCACGCCGTGGTGGACCACGCACCCACCATACGCGGCCTCCTCTCGATCACCGGGGGCAAGCTGACGACGTTTCGGGCTCTGGCCGAGCACACGGTCGATGCCGTGTACCGCCAGCTCGGGAAGACGCCACCGCGCTGCGAGACAACCCGCCTGCCGCTTCCCGGCGCTGCCGGGGTCTCGCTGCCATCGTTCCGTAAGAGCCTCATCGACCAGTCCGGCCTGCCCGCGAAGAGCGTCGAGCGTCTCGTATCCATCTACGGCGCGCGTGCCCCCGACGTCCTCGCGGTCGCCGACCGGGATCCGTCGTTGCGGGAGCCGTTCTACGCCGGGACGGGGTCGATCGGGGCGGAAGTCCTGTTTGCCGTGGAGCGTGAGTTCGCCCGGACGCTCGAAGACGTGATGATGCGCCGGACGATGGTGGGGCTCGAGCCGGGGCACGGGATCGGCGCTGACGAAGCCGCGGCGGCGATTGGCAGGCGGCACCTCGGCTGGGACGAGGCGCGGGCCCGCGACGAGGTGCGCCGGTACCGTGAGTACGTCGAACGGTTCGTGCCACGAGTATCGGACCCGGCGCTCTAAGGAGACCCGGCTTGACGGTGAGGTTTTCAACTAAATGTCCAGGCGTAGACGGCGATCAACGGCTAACAACGGTGAACGCCGCGTCGGCAGGCGACGAGTGTTCGCCGCCGATCCTCACCGATCCTCGTTTGACTGCGGCTTGCGCTATCCTAGCGAACGCGACTTAACTCGGTGTTTCACCGCAGGCATATCCAGCCGAAGGAAGCGATGTCGTCGCTGGACTCGGGTGGCGATCGGTCGCGACTGAGCGGAAGACGCGATCGCGGCGGGACGCTGCGGTCGTTGACGGGGACACGTCACGATGCGACGGACGTACGAGGTCATCGTCGTCGGCTGCGGCGGTATCGGCAGCGCGGCGGCCTACTGGTTGGCGCGGGAGATCGGACCAGACGTCCTGGCGATCGAGCAGTTCCCGCTCGGTCACGTCCGGGGCAGCTCGCAAGACCACTCGCGCATTATTCGCCACTCCTATCACGATCCGGCCTACACGGCGCTCGCCGCGCCGGCCTACGACCTCTGGCATCAGGTCGAAGACGAAGCGGGACTTCAGCTCGTCGTCAAGACGGGAGGGTTGGACCTGGAGCGGCTCGGGACGACGGGCCCCAAAGACCTGACCCACTGCGCCGAGACGATGTCGGCCTACGGCATCCCCTATGAGGAGTTGAGCGCCCAGGAGGTCATGACCCGCTGGCCCCAGTTCCACCTCCCGGATGATGCGCGCGCGCTCTATCAGGCTGACAGCGGGCTGGTCGATGCGGGCAAAGCCAACGCGGTCCACATCGCCCTGGCTCGATTGCATGGAGCGACGATTCTCGATCGTCTCCCGGTGCGAGCCATTTGGTCGAGCGCGGAGGCGATCGACGTCGTCACCGACGATGGCGTCTTCTCCGCGGGTCATCTCGTGGTCGCGGCCGGAGCGTGGACGAATAGCGTGTTGACGCATGTCGGGATCGACTGGCCGCTGACCGTCACCCAGGAGCAGGTGACCTATTTCGCTACCCCGCATCTTCGCGAGTTTGCGCCCGATCGCTTCCCGGTCTGGATCTGGCGGGCGCCGCAGGGGTTCTACGGCTTTCCCATCTATGGCGAAGTAGCCACGAAGGCGGGGCAGGACGTCGGCGGTGAGGAGGTCACGGCCGAGACCCGGACCTTCGAGCCGAACCAGAGTGCCAAGGAGCGGCTCGTCAACTTCCTGGAGGAACACATCCCCCGCTTCCTCGGTCCCGAGCTGTACACCAAGACCTGCCTCTACACCATGCCCCCGGATCGTCATTTCATCATCGACGCGGCGCCGGGTCATCCCTGTATCACTGTCGCCGTCGACGGCGGGCATGCGTTCAAATTCGCCACGCTCATTGGCCGCATTCTCAGTCAGCTTGCCCTCGAAGGAGAGACCGCGTATCCGATTGCGTCGTTCCGGGCGGACCGGCCGGCGCTGACCGATCCCACATTCCAGCCGGTGTTTCGTAATGAGGCGGTGCTGAGCCGAAGCTGAGGCCGGCGCCGGACCAGTTGCTCTGGCGCCGTGACGGCCCGCGGGCCAATGGAGTTTCACGATGCGTGACGATGCGGCGATCCAAACAACGGGACTTCTGGAGCGGCTCGCCGTCGGACCGGTGATCTGCGCCGAGGGCTACCTCTTCGAGTTCGAGCGGCGAGGGTACTTGCAGGCCGGGGCCTACGTGCCCGAAGTGGTCCTGGAGCATCCGGACCTGGTCGCTCAGCTTCACCGGGAATTCGTCCACGCCGGCTCGGATGTGGTCGAAGCCTTCACCTACTACGCGCATCGCGAGAAATTGCGACTCATTGGCAAGGAGCACTTGCTCGAGGAGATGAACCGCCAGGCGCTCGCGATCGCCAAGGAGGTTGCGCAGGAGAACGGGGCACTCTTTGCTGGCAACATCTGCAATACCAATATCTTCGTTGGGGACGACGACTCCAAACGAGCCGTGCGGGCCATGTTCGAGGAGCAGGTTGCCTGGGCGGTCGACGCCGGAGTCGATTTCATCATCGGCGAGACCTTCTCCTGGGGTGAGGAATCGTTGATCGCCCTGGACGTCATCACACAAACGGGGAAACCCGCGGTGATCACCCTGGCTCTGCATCAGCATCCCGAGACCCGGGAAGGCTGGTCGGCGGTGGACGCTTGCCGCCGTTTGGAAGATGCCGGTGCGCACGTTGTTGGGCTCAACTGCATTCGCGGACCGCGGACGATGCTCCCGGTGCTGAAGGCAATTCGAGAGGGCGTCTCCGGCCATGTGGCGGCGCTCCCAGTGCCGTACCGCACTAATGATGACGAGCCGACGTTTCAATCGCTGCGCGACCCGGCGTATCCTGACGCTCCAGGCGGCCGGCCGTTTCCAACCGCCCTCGATCCATTCGTGTGTACGCGGTACGAGATCGAGGACTTTGCGCGGGAGGCCTACGACCTGGGTATCCGTTACCTGGGTGTCTGTTGCGGCGCCGGTCCGCACCATATCCGCAGCATGGCCGAGGCGCTTGGCCGGACACCCCCGGCCAGCCGCTACTCCGCTGACATGTCCAAGCACGCCTTCCTTGGCACCGATCCCACGCTCAAGGACGAGAATCGGGCGTACGCGTCGGAGCTTTGATCGGCGACGGAGATACCGATTGCCCCCGGCAGATGCGAGGACTTCGTGCGGAACATCGTCGACGGAGACGAGGGGGAGCCGCTATGCAGATGCTAAAGCGCCCGGCTCATGTGGCGGCGCAGCATGAAACGTCATCCGGTGCGAGCGATCGGTGGGTCGCTGGTCTGACATCGCCTCACATTGTGAGCGGCGTGATCGACGCCCGCGCATGATCACCCTCGAGCACGTCTCCAAGACATTCACCTCGCACGGTCGGACGGTGCCGGCAGTCGATGACATTAGCCTCGAAGTCGGGGAAGGCGAGCTCCATGTGCTGATTGGCCCGTCCGGCTCGGGCAAGACCACCACGATGCGGATGATCAATCGCCTGGAGACGCTGACCACCGGCCGCATCCTGATCGACGGCCGTGATATCCAGACCTTGAACGTCGTCGAGCTGCGGCGCGGCATCGGCTACGTGATCCAGCAAGGAGGGCTGTTTCCGCACTTCACTGTCGCCGACAACGTCGCGATCGTACCTCGCCTGCTCGGATGGCCACGCCAGAAGCGGCGGCAGCGCGCCGAGGAGCTGTTGGCGCTGGTCGGTCTCCCACCGGAACAGTTCGCGGACCGCTACCCGCGTGAACTGTCCGGTGGTCAGCAGCAACGCGTCGGTGTCGCGCGGGCACTCGCCGTCGATCCGCCGATCGTCCTGATGGACGAGCCGTTCGGCGCGGTGGACCCAATCACGCGCAAGCAACTTCAGCGAGAGTTGCGCCGCATCCAGGAGGAGGTGCGCAAGACGATCGTCTTCGTCACCCACGACATTGCCGAGGCGTTCCTGCTCGGGGACCGCATCGTGCTGATGGCGGAAGGACGTATCGTTCAGAACGGCGCTCCGTCCGATCTGTTACGCAACCCAGCCGATCCGTTCGTCACGGCGTTCATTGGGGAGGATCGGGGGCTTCGGGCGCTCCAGTTCACGAGCTTGGGTGACGTTGCGCAACCAGTGCCTCCTGGCGTTCCTCCCGGCGGAATGGTCCTGCCGGGAACCCTCTCGATTCTCGACGCGGGACGGGAACTGGGTATCCACGGAGACGCGATTGGAGAGGGCATCTGGGTCGGCGATGACGTCGGAAATCCGACTGGCTATCTGACGTATCAGCAGTTTGCCGCGGTCCTTGGCGAGACACTCGCTGCCGACGCCGAGGCGCCGCACGACGAGACGGCGCATGCGATACATCTTTGACCATCCAGATCGGATGCTCGAGCTGACCCAGGAGCACGTGCGGCTCGTGGCAATCAGCATTCTGGTGGCGATGGTGATTGGCATCCCGCTCGGCATCCTGATCACGCGTCTTCGCTGGTTGGAAGCCTCGGTGATCACCACGACCGGGGTGCTCTATACCGTGCCAAGTCTCGCGTTATTTGCCATCCTCATGCCGTTTACGGGATTGGGTCCCACTACCGTCATCGTCGCGCTCGTGCTCTATTCCCTGCTGGCCATCGTCCGTAACACGGTCGCCGGGATCGATGACGTGCCCCCAGCGGCGCTGGACGCGGCCCGCGGCATGGGGATGACCGGCTCCCAGCGGCTGCTGCTCGTCGAGCTGCCGCTGGCTCTCCCGGTCATCCTGGCCGGGGTGCGGGTGGCAACTGTCGCGGCAGTCGGAATCGCCACCGTCGGCGCCTTGCTGGGAGCGGGGGGTCTTGGCCGACTGATTTTTGAGGGCATCTCCCGGGTGAACACTGATCGCATCGTTGCCGGCGCCCTCGGCGCCTCCGTCCTCGCACTGGTCGCGGATTGGGCGCTGTCTCGGCTCGGGGATATCTTGCGGCGCGACGTTCGCCCCAGCGGACGGTGAGGGGCGGCCATGTTTGCTGACCTCGCGCAAATGGTGACCTACATTCTGGACAACCAGGACAGGTTTCTCGAGCTGCTCTCCGAGCACGTCCAGTTGACAGTCCTCTCTGTGGTGATCGGGCTTCTCATCGCGCTGCCGCTCGCGGTGGTAGCGAGCCGCTTCGAGTTGCTTGCCAAACCGTTGACGTGGGTGGCCGCGATCGGACAGACGATCCCTAGTATCGCGATCCTCGGTCTCATGCTGCCGTTTCTCGGCACGGGGTTCGTGCCGTCTCTCTTCGCGCTGACGATCCGGGCCATCCTCCCGATCTTCCTCAACGGCTATGTCGGGATTCGCTCGACTGACCCAGCAATCGTCGACGCCGCGCGAGGTATGGGCACCAGTGAGACGCAGCTCCTGGTAATGGTCCAACTACCGCTAGCGAGTCCCATCCTCTTCGCCGGAATCCAGACTGCAACGGTCCAGAACATCGGTCTAGCCACCCTCGCGGCGTTCATCGGCGGCGGTGGGCTCGGTGATTTGATCCTCCAGGGACTGGCTATGGTTGATCCCCCCGTGCTATTGGCCGGGGCGGTGCCGGTGGCGCTCCTCGCGATGGCGGCGGAAGTCGGGTTGGGGCGGGTGCAGCGCCTGGTGGTCCCGACCGGCTTGCAGGTCGGAACACGATGATCACCATCGGGCTATTCGAATTGCATGGAACACTTCCGCGCGTTGGCGGTCAGGTAAGGGGGTGGCGTTCGGACGGGATGCGGTTTACGATCGGCATTGCCGACTCGGGCATACCAGCTAAGGAGAATGAGTTATGGCAAGGATTCTCGGTACGCTTTCCACAGGCGCGACTCGCGGTCAGCGCGTGTTCTCCCTGCTCGTCGCCCTCGGGCTTATGTTCGGGACAGTCGTTGGAACGGTGGCTCAGGATGACAAGCCGACGGTGGCTGTCGGCTCCAAGGAGTTCACCGAACAGATTATCGTGGGAGAGCTGCTCGCGCTCCTGCTCGAGGATGCGGGCTACGAGGTCGAGCGGCAGCTCGGTCTGGCTGGCAGCGCCGTGGTCCACCAGGCGCTTGTGAACGGCGAGGTCGATACGTATGTCGAGTACACGGGGACGGGTCTTCTGGCAATTCTCAACATGTCCCTGCCGACCGGCACTCCGACCGCCGGCGCCGCCGCAACGCCGGTAGCGGGGGTCGATGCCGTTTATGACATC
>JAHWJF010000145.1 GCA_019348515.1 Chloroflexota bacterium
AAGAAGAGGCACATCTGGCCCAGGTACAGGAGATCCCCGCAGAACAGAGCGCGTGCCCGCCGGTCGAGAAACGAAACGCCCCCCGGCGAATGCCCCGGGGTGTGGATTACTTCCAGCTCGCGCCCACCTAGATCGATGCGGTTGCCGTCTTCCAGGAGACCGCTCGGCTCGATCCCTGGCACGCCCGAGCAGGTGTCGAACTTGGCGGGAACCTGGGTATGGTCGAATGCATCGCGCCAGAAGACCTCGTTGTATCGCTCCGGAGTAATACCTTGCCGTAGGGCATCGGCTTCAGAGGGATGGACGTGCACGTCGACGAAGCGATGACTAGCACCGATATGGTCCCAGTGAGCATGAGTTTGCACGAGCCGAGGATGGCGGCCAGAAAGCCTCGCCACGAGGGCCGCGAAATCGTCAACCCCGAGTCCGGAATCGATCACCGCAACGTCTCGAACCCCCTCGACAAGGTACGACTTCACATCCTCGCTGTGATGTGGTTCTCGAATCATCGTGATCGCGTGCGGAAACCACCGCACGTCGAACCAGTAACTTTCGGCACCCAACAGCGTCGCACCATCCCGCGATCAGATCGGCTCGCCCGTTACGACCGTCTCCTCATCAAGTCGTCCGACCAGACCTGCCAACTCCTCGTCGTCGAGCTTACGGAACAGCGGTTGGGGGGTGGGCAGCCGACGGGCTGCCGGAAGATCGCGAAACATCCAGGGCAGCGCGTGGACACTGCCCTTTTCACCGAGGTACTCGTGAAGTTGCTGTGCCGAAAATGGCAGGTATGGTGCGGTGAGCACGCGCAGCGCGCTGATGACCTGAAGTGCGGTCCAGAGCGATGTCGCTGCCCGTTCGGGATCGGTCTTCAGCGTCTTCCAGGGCGCCGCCTCATCAAGATAGCGGTTTAGCGCTCCGGCCAGCGCCATCACCGAGAGCAGCCCGTCGCGCAGGCGAACCGCTTCGATCTGATCGCCGACGGTCTCGAACGTCGCGCGCGCTCGCTCCAGCATCACCTCATCTTCCGGCGCGAGCGGGCCGGGCATTGGCACTACCCCGCCAAATCGGGACTGCGTAAACGACAGCAATCGGTGGACGGCGTTCCCATACGTCGCGACTAACTCGTCATTGTTGCGGCGCTGGAACTCGTCCCAGGAGAAGTCGGTGTCGCGGCTCTCGGGGGCGTTGATCGTCAAGAAAAACCGGATCGCATCGGCGTCGAAGAGTTCGAGCGCCTCGGGGAGAAATGGCAGTCGGGCGGTGTAGGTTCGTGACGACGACAGCTTCTGTCCAGCGAGGGTCAGAAACTCGTTGGCGGGCACGTCATATGGCAGGGCGAGACCGCCGTAGCCCATCAGCATTGCGGGCCAGATGATGGCGTGGAACGGGATGTTGTCCTTGCCCACGAAGTAGTAGGACCGGCCCGGGGCGTTTCCGTCCGCATCCAGAACCCACCACCGCTTCCAGGCCTCCGGGTCACCCCGTCGTTCCGCCCACTCCATTGATGCCGAGAGATACCCGATCACCGCATCGAACCAAACGTAGATGCGTTTGTCCTCGAACCCCTCCAGTGGTATGGGCACGCCCCAGTCGAGGTCCCGGGTGATCGCGCGCGCTCGTAACCCTTCATTCAGCCAACCCTGGACGAACCCGAGGACGGCCGGGCGCCAGTGCCCAGACTCGGCGTTCACCCAGGTCTGAAGGCGCTCCTGGAACTTCGGCAGATCGAGGAAGAAATGGGTGGTATCCCGCGTCTCCGGCGTTGCACCAGAGAGTTTCGATCGCGGATTGATGAGGTCGGTCGGATCGAGCGTCCGGCCGCAGTTGTCGCACTGGTCGCCGCGGGCATCGGCATAGCCGCAGTGTGGACAGGTGCCTTCAACGTACCGATCCGGAAGAAATCGCTGCGCTTCTGGGTCGTACATGGCCGGCTGCGTGTCCTGGAAGAGGTAACCCTGCTCCAGCAGCCGCGTGAAGAACTCCTGAGTTACCCGGTAGTGAATCGGGGTCAGGGTTGTCGTGTAGAGATCGTAGCTCAGCCCGAGGCGGCGGAAGCTCTCGGCGATGCCGAGATGGTTCTCTTCCGCCAGTTCGCGCGCACTGACTCCCAGCCTGTCGGCGGCGACGGTGATCGGGGTCCCATGCATGTCGGATCCGGAGACCATCAGCACATGATCGCCCATCATGCGGTGATAGCGGGCAAAGATGTCCGGGGGCACATACGCTCCCGCGGCATGCCCGAGGTGACGTGGACCACTGGCGTACGGCCACGCGACACTGACGAGAATGTAGTCGGGGTGACGGCCTGGTAGGGTGGTAGGGTGACGGGACAACTGCTCTTCCCGCGAACCCACCACCCCGCTAACTTGCCGCCTACTCCCCACTCCCGCCTCCCGCCTCCCGCCCCCCGACTTTCGACTCACGATACTGACCCCGTCTCGCACCAACCCAAACATCCAGCACATCACGCACATTGTGCCAAGTATCCCGGGCCGGGCGCACTTTGCTGCCCTCGCCATAGCTCCAGATCACTGGAACCGAGCAGACTCGGTAGCCGTTCAACCGCGCGATGGTCAGCAACTCGACGTCGAAGGCCGTCACCCGCGGCCCGGAGACAGGCTGCCCACCATCACGATACAGGCGGGAACGGTGCAGAAGATCGCGGGCGACCTCGGCCCGAAAGAGCTTGAACCCGCACTGCGTGTCCTGGAGGCCAGGAATCAGGAGCAGGCGCACAAGGCCGTTGAATACCCTCCCCATGAGGTGGCGATACGGCGGCTCACCGATGCGCCGTGCTCCGATACCTTCTCGTGACCCGATTGCCACGTCGCACCCCTCACCCAGAGCGGCACGAAGGTCGGTCATGTACTCCAGGGGAGTGGCCAGGTCCGCATCGCTAAAAGCGATCTCGTCGCCCGTCGCCGCGAGCATCCCGGCGCGGACGGCCGCCGCTTTACCGCCGTGGGCGATTCGAATCAGGCGGCCACGCGGGTATGCGGACAGAGCGCTCTCGGCAAGGGTCTTCGTTGCATCGTCGCTGCCATCATCGACAACGATCAATTCGGAGACAAACGGCTGGCGGGTCAGCCAGGAGATGGACTCACGAATGGTTTCCGTTATGCGAGGAGCCTCGTTGTACGCCGGGATGACGAGTGAAAATGAGGGATGTTCGGGTCGGGCCGAGTCGGCGTCCCCCGCGTCTTGTTGCACCGTCCGGTCCGCCTCATGAATCGCCCACGCGGCCGAGAGTCTACCATCACGGCCCAAACGGCATGTCCGCCGGCAGGGTTGATAGCTATGGTATGGTCGCCCTGGACCCGCCCTCGCAAGCGCCCCGTAACGTGAGAAGGACCGATTGATGCGCATGCTTGGCGCCCATATGTCCATCGCCGGTGGTCATGCGCTGGCCATTGATCGCGCGTCGGCGTTCGGCATGACGGCATGCCAGATTTTCACCAAGAACGCCAATCAGTGGGCCGCGAAGCCGATCACTCCCGACGCGGCCGAATCATTCCGTGCGCGGGTCGGGGAAAGCGAGATCGCGATCGTCGTCGCGCACGATTCCTATCTGATCAACCTTGCCTCGCCCGACGACGCGCTGTGGGAACGCTCGAGTGCGGCGTTTGGCGACGAACTGCGGCGCTGCGCCCAACTCGGAGTGCCCTGGCTCGTCACCCACCCCGGCGCGCATATGGACACCGGCGTCGAGCTGGGGATGCGCCGCGTTGCCGCCGCGTTGAATCGCCTCTTCGACACGCTCCCCAATCTCGACGTCACGGTGCTCCTGGAAACGACCGCCGGCCAAGGGACGACGCTGGGCCGCTCCTTTGAAGAGCTCGCCGGAATCCTGGATCTCGTGGAGGACCAGACACGCGTTGGGATCTGCTTCGATACTTGCCATGTTTTCGCCGCTGGATACGATCTTCGTGATGCGGCGGGCTATGCTCTGACGATGCAGGCGTTCGACGATATCATCGGATTGGATCGTCTCCGGGTATTCCACCTCAATGATTCACGGAAAGGTCTTGGCGCCCGCGTCGACCGGCACGCCGCTATCGGTGAGGGGGAACTAGGCGCAGAAGCATTTCGGCACCTCATGAACGACGAGCGATTTGCTGAGCATCCCGGAATCCTCGAGACGCCGAAAGGCGACGACGGCGAAGAAGACCGGCGCAACATGGCGACGCTACGCGGATTGACCCGCGTCGTAGGCCCGGCCCTCGTTGCCGTACCGTGAGCGACGAGCGTCGCCGGGGGTGGACGGCACCCCCGACACGCCCTGCTCGGCCACCGCGGACGCGGGTTCGCCGGACTCTAGCGCTTCCTGTTCAACAGGCTGAGCCGCCGAAGGCGGTCGCGACTCTGGCGCGCTGGTCGGCCGGGGTCAGCCGCGACGCCGATCGCATGCGCGCCGTTCTGGCCTCGACGCTGGCCGTTTGCGGGCTCGCCCTCGCTATCCTGGCCACTTGGGCCGACGTGACGATCCACCGCGGTGTCGGTGACGGTATCACTCCTCCCATTGTCCGCCAGTACACCGGCCGCGATTTGGCCACCAATGTCGACCTTACCCGGTTTGCGCCTGACCAACTCGCATCAGTCACCGCCGGTCTCCAAGCGAATGGCCTCCGTTACGCGCGACAGAGCTTCTCCTGGGCCGAGATCGAGCCCTCACCCGGTGAGTACTCCTGGGAGCGCTACGATGCCATTGTCGAAGCGCTCAACAGACGCGGCATTAGCCCGGTTGCGGTCCTGCATCGCTCGCCGTCGTGGATCCGTTCCCCCGGGACCGGAGAGGCGTTCGACGCACCTCCCGCGGACCTCGCGGCGTTTGAGCGATTTGTGAGCGCGCTTGTCAGCCGCTACGGTGAGAGTGTGCCGTTCATCCAGCTCTGGGACCTGCCGAACCGGCCAGAGAACTGGGGCAACGCGCCTGCGGACCCGAACGCGTATGTCTCCTTGCTCGCGGTTGGATCCAATGCGGCTCGCAGCGCGAATCCTAACGCTGTCGTGCTTCTCGCCGAACTCGATCCGTTCCCCGATCCTGGCGGCACGAACGATCTGCAGTTCTTACGAGACGTGTACGCCGCCGGTGGCGGCTCGTTCTTTGACGTCGTCGCGGCGCGAATCGACGGTGGCGCCCGTACGCCGTACGACCGCTCGACCCGGCCGAACGAAGCCGCGCTGTCGCGGGTCATCCTCATCCGTGAGGCGATGGTCGAAGCCGGCGATCTCGCCAAGCCGGTCTGGGCCACCCACTATGGCTGGGACGCGACTCAGATCGCCGGCCCCGTGCGCGAAACCACCCGGGCGGCGTATGTCATCGCCGGTCTGGAACGCGCACGCGCCGAATGGCCCTGGATGGGACCGATGTTTCAGTGGGGGTTGATCCCAGGAGCCGATCTGAGCGGGGGGACCCCTGCCGAGATGGCACTGCTTCGTCAAGACGGATCTCCGACGCCGTTGTTCACCGAATTGGGCGCCTTCGCCGAGCGCGGTGGCCCGGGTTCGGCCCCAACTGGGCTCGCACCAGTCGCGGCGCATCAATACATCTGGGAGGGGAACTGGAACCAGCAGCATCTCGGCGCCGATACATACCGCACGACGTCCGAGGTCGACGCGCGCTTCCGGCTCCGTTTTGAAGGCACGGGCGTGATTGCTATAGCGCGATTGAGCCGAGAGGCTGGCGATGTAGCAGTGACGATCGACGGCCGGCCCGTCGATGTCTCGCTAGCATCGTTTCAAGCGGAAGACGTCGATATCGCATTGGCGCGGAGACTCCCTGACGGTGTCCATGAAGTTGCGATGCGACTCACCGCGCCGGGACAGTTGACGATTGGCGGCCTGGTGGTGGAGCGGGCGGTGCCAATGCAATGGCCAATCCTACTCCTGCTGGGCAGCGGCGCCCTCCTGCTCTTCCTCGGCTTATTTGATGCCGCACTCCTTGTTGCCGAGCGCACCGGGTTACTTCAGCGCCGTCGCGGCGGCGAGCTCTGGCCGGAGCTTCCGCAAATCCCGGAATGGCGGCCTTCGCGCCGCGCCTAGCGACTCGTCCTGAATGGCGCCGCATCTATACTCCCCGGATGCTGGGGACTCGGCCGCCGCTCGTCGAAGGGCTTCGGCGGCGAAACGGGGCGTGATGCTGATACAGCCATCTACTGCCGCGACTGACGGAGGGACGCCGGGCGTCGCGGCGTCACCTGAATCTCCTACGCCGCTTCTGGGCGACCAGCGTGACGCGGAGTCCAACGGGGCTGATATCCAGACGACGCTGCGACGTCGGGTGTTGAGCCCCCAGACGCTCGTCTCGTTCGGAATCACCATCGCCGTCATCTGGTTCGTGGTGCGCCGACTGGACATCGACCCCGTCGCCATCTGGGCCCAGATCAGGCGGGCGAACCTGGGACTCCTCGCGGTCGCCTTTGTCCTCTGGTATGGAGCGTTCTTCGTCCGCGGATGGCGGTGGGGCCGCATGCTCGATTCCGCCGGGCTGAATTCGGCACATGGCTTCCCGATCCCCTCGACCCGAGGACTCGCCGAGATCGTTCTCCTGGCCTATTTCGCTAACTCCATCGTCCCGGCGAAACTCGGCGACGCCTATCGCGGCTATCTCCTGAAGCGAGAAGGCCGGGTCCCATTCAGCGCCGCGTTCGGCTCGATTCTCGCCGAGCGATTGATTGATGCGATGGTGTTGGTCGTTGTCCTGGCGGGTTCCGCGCTGCTCGTCTTCGGCGCCGAGATGCCGTCTCAAGCAAGGCCAGCATTGATGCTCGCGGCGTTGATGACCGTCATTGGCGGGGTTGGTCTCAGCTTCCTCTGGCTCACCCGAAACACGGTCACGCGTTTCCTGCCCACCCGCTTTCAAGACGCCTACGCTCGCCTTCAAGGAGCGATCTTCGGCTCGCTGCGGCGGCCAGTGCTCGTCTTTGGCGTTGGTGTGTTGCTCTGGTTGAATGACGGGATGCGCGTCTGGTTTGTCGCGCGCTCGCTCGACGCCGGAATCTCCCCTGCGGTCGCCATTCTGGTGGCGGTGATGGGGGCGCTCTTGACGATCATTCCCTTCACCCCCGCCGGACTGGGGGTCGTCGAGCTCGGCGTCGGCTCCGTCTTGGTCGGCGTACTTGGCGTCGACCCGGTCGTCGCAGGATCGATCATCCTGTTGGACCGCGTCGTCGCCTACTGGAGTCTGCTCGCCGTTGGCACTGCGCTCTATGTGCGACGGACCCGGCGCGACTACCGGGAACTTGCGTCGGGCGCACCACAGACATGAACCTACCGCCCCTGGGCAACCCCTGGTCTCGGTTCAGAGCGTGGGCGTCGGCAAACCGGGCGCAGGCCGAGATTGCCGCGATAGCCGGGGTCGCCATCGGTCTCATCGTCATCATGTTCGTGATCACGGTTGTGATCATTTTCCGGACGCTGCGCTGACGGGATCGCCGGCGGCGCGCCAGAATGCAGGGACTTCCATCGTGACCATTACCGAAACCGCGGCGGCGCCTCCCATTCCTGTTTCCGAATTTCGCTCCGTGGTGGCACGGATCGAGGACGAGGTTGCGACTGTCATGGTCGGGCAGGCTGAGGTCGTACGTGACGTGATCATCTGCCTTATCGCCGGCGGCCACGCGTTACTCGAGGGCGTACCCGGTCTTGGCAAGACCATGCTCGTGCGTACGCTGGCCGAGGCGCTCGACCTCGACTTCAGCCGCATACAGTTCACACCGGACCTGATGCCGGCTGATATCACCGGCACCAATATCCTGGTCGAGGATCCGATGGGCGGCCGCCAGTTCGTGTTTCAGCCCGGGCCGGTCTTCGCCAACCTCGTGCTGGCCGACGAGATCAACCGCGCCACGCCGAAGACCCAGTCGGCGCTGCTGGAGG
>JAHWJF010000146.1 GCA_019348515.1 Chloroflexota bacterium
CGCATCGACACCCGCGATGCGAAGGTGATCCTGGTGGAAGCGAGCACCAAGCTCCTCGCCGCGTTTCCGGAGCGGCTCTCTCGCCACGCCCTACAGGATCTGCAACGGTTGGGTGTTGACGTCCGCTTCGGCAAGCCGGTGACGGCCATCAGCCCGGAAGCCGTCACCGTCGGCGATGAGATCATCCCGGCGCACACGGTCGTCTGGGCGGCAGGCGTGCAAGCGTCGCCACTCGGACGCTCGCTGGGTGTGGAGCTCGACCGCGCCGGGCGGGTGCTAGTCAACCCCGATCTTTCCGTCCCCGGACATCCCGAGATCTTCGTCATTGGCGACATGGCCTCGCTCCAGGACCCGCAGGGCCGGCCGCTGCCGGGTGTCGCCCAAGTGGCGATGCAACAGGGAGAGTGGGCCGCGGCGAATATCCTGCGCGCGATCGAGGGGAAGCCGGCGCGCCCGTTCCGCTACCGTGATCTCGGCAACATGGCGACTATCGGCCGCAATTCGGCAGTGGCCGACGTCCACGGTCTGCGCCTGACCGGCTTCATCGCCTGGCTCGCCTGGGCCCTCGTTCACATCCTCAATCTGATCGGGTTCCGCAACCGCGTCCTCGTCGGACTGCAATGGCTCTGGGGCTACCTCACCTTCCAGCGTGGCGCGCGGCTGATCACGGGAGTCGCCGCCGAGTAGCGCCGCCACCGCCTTCTGGCCTCAGGCCGTGGCGTAGACTCTTCCTCAACCTGTAACGAACGAAAAAGGATCAGGCACGATGAAGCTCTATCTCGCAGGGCCGATGTTCACCGCGGCCGAGGAGGCGCACAACCTGCGCCTGACGGCGAAGCTGCGGGATCATGGGTTCGCGGTCTTCTGCCCGAACGAGAGCGAGCCGAGCAGCGATAAGACGCGCACCGACATCACGCCGCGGCTCATCTATGACGTCGACATCGAGGCCGTTGAGAGCTGCAACGTTCTGATCTGCCAGGTCAGCGAAGATTCCGGGACGAACTGGGAGTCCGGCTACATGGACTGCCTCTCGCGCCGCGTCGATCCCGACCGGTATTACGGCGTGATCGGTCTGGCAACGGACATCCGGCTGCGCACGCCACCCCATCCCGAGCGGCACGGGGTGGAGAACCAGACGCTGCACATCAACGCCCTCGTCATCGGCGGATTGCAGCGTTCGCTGGGGGTCTACCTCGATGAGGACAGCCTGATCGCGCGGCTCAAGGAGATTCGGGAGGAGCGGGAGGGCGACGCGTGACCGCGTTAGACGCACCGATCGTCAATATCGAGGGCCAGTTGGTCGCGCTAGGTCCGCTACGGCGGGAGCACATCCCGCTCTATCTACGCTGGATCAACGATTTCGGCACCACGCGGATGCTCGGGCTGCCGCCGCGGCCGATGACGCTCGAGCAGGAGACCGCCTGGTACGAACGAGCGGCGGTGGATGATGCTGGAACCATGTTCACGATCTATGAGCGAGCCACGGGCCGCCCGATTGGTAACTGCGGGCTGCACGAAGTGGATCACCACAACCGGCGAACCGATGTCGGCATCATGATTGGCGAGCCGGACGCGCGCGGGCACGGCCTCGGTACGGAGGCGATGCGGCTCCTCCTCGACTACGCCTTCACGGTCACCGGGTTGCACAGCGTGATGCTGACGGTCTTCGAATACAACCTGGCGGGCCGGCGTTGTTACGAAAAAGTCGGATTCCGGGAGATCGGGCGACGGAGGGAGAGCCGCTGGTACAACGGCCGCTTCTGGGACGAGATCTCCATGGATATCCTGGCGTCGGAGTTCGAGAGTCCCGTCCTCCGCCGGCTCCTGGAGCCGGAAGGCGAGAAGTTGAGGAGTTGAGGAATCTCTGACGCCCGCTCATCACCCCAGACCGAGCGCATCGAGCTCCTCGCGCAGGGCGCGTAAGCTCTTGTGGCGCTGTCGGAGATCGGCGATGAACGATTGCCACTCCGCGGCGCGGCCGTTCCCTTCCAGGACGCGCATCACACGGACGAGGTAGTTGGCAGCGGCCTGA
Organism: Chloroflexota bacterium; assembly: GCA_019348515.1. Lineage (GTDB taxonomy): Bacteria > Chloroflexota > Chloroflexia > Thermomicrobiales > UBA6265 > JACCXM01. Next base: position 2,033 of record JAHWJF010000146.1, read on the forward strand.
TACGCCGGCCGGCCACGCTGAGCGATCTGCCGCTCCGCGAGTTTTTGGTAGATACGCACCGCCTCGTCGGGGAAGTCTGTCTCCGCGGCGGCAGCGACGCGCGCGCTGTACGACCCGGCCGCGGGCAGGGAGGTGAAACCCCATGCCGGCTGAGCGTTCTGACCCGGCTTCTCCACCTTTGCCAGTGCCTTCAACGCGTCGGCGACCTCCCCTTCTTCCAGGTGGATGTCGATCAGGGCGTACAGGCCGTTGCTCTTGCCTAGCGTCGTGATCAGCGTCGGCCGGAGCGCCTGCCAGGGATCACCCGGCTGGCCGGGGTGGAGTGCGGCCGCCTTGACCGCGTCGTACGTGGCTTTGCAGGGGGAAACCTTGAACCGGCTCTTGGCGAGCTCGAGAGCCTTCTCGGGCGATCCGTGCTCCAGATACTGCTTCTCCAGCCACTCACGCAGGCGTTGATCGTCCCTGACGTTCTGGCCCTCGCGCTCCCAGAGCCGGTCGTCGACGAGGGCAATCGCCTGTTTGACGCGTTCAGGATCACCGAAGCCGAGCAAGCGGTCGGCGAAGGCGGTTAGCGCGGGGACCGTGGTCAACTTGCGGGAGGCGAGGCGGATCGCCTCCTCGACGCGGCCCATCTCTAGGAGGAGCACCGTTGCGTCTTCCCAGAGCTCGGCGTTCCGGTATTCGGCAAGGAGCTCGTCGTCGGAGAGTCCGGCTTCGCCCTTGAGGAGCGAGAGGAACCCGATCACCGCACGATTGCGCCACTGGTGCTTCCAGGGATCGCCCACCGCCGGCAGCATCATCTCCCGCAAGCGCTCCCGCACCCGCTCCTGTTCTGCCGGAGTCGCGAGTGCGCCGATCGTCTCGGGGCCGCCATCGGAATAGTCCAGACCGCCAGCGTCGAGGTCCGCTTCCCAGATCGCCAGGATCGCGTCGATCAGCCGGCCGCGCTCTTCGTCCGTGAAACGTTCCTCGGCAGGCAATCGCTCTTGCGCTTCGAGGCAGGCCGCGAGATTGGCATCGGTGCGGCGGAGCAGGTCGGACAGCTCGCCTTCTTCGTCCTGATAGACATCGAGCTCTGACGGGAGTTGCTCGGTCAGCACCGCCGAGACGAGCATCGCGTTGCGCCAGTGCCCGCTCTCGAGGTACGCGTCCGCGTAGCTGACTACGCGCTCCAACTCGCCGGTGGCGAACGAGAAGTCGTCGTAACCGTAGTCGTAGCTGCCGTACCCGCCGTAACCCCCTCCATATTCTTCGTCTTCAGGTTCAGAAAAGGCGTTGCCAATGAGACGGCGGATCGCGGCCTCGTCGACTGGAGCGGCGTCCGGCGCGATTACGGCTGGTGGCGGCAGCTCAATGAGCGGTTCGAGATTGGGGTCCGCGGCCAGCATCGCCTCGATCAGGGCGACCAATTCCTCCCGGCTCTTGCCCGCCAGGACGTCGGCAATCGGTGGGCGCACGTCAAACGATTCCGGTTTATCGATCCAGGTGAGAAGCAGCGCGACGACGTGCTTGCAAAAACCACCGCGCGGGCAATTGCACAGGTACTTGACGGGATTCCGAGACTTCGGCTTGTCCGCGGGCGCCAGTGTCGCCTCGACGAGGTAGGGACCGCCGCTTGAACCACGACAACGAGCGCGCAGCAGATCGCCGCGGCGCACGGCGTTGAAGATGCGCTTGCCGCGGAAGTAGGTCTTGCCGCGGCTGAAGCTGCCGGCGTCGGTCTGCCGGGCAATGACGTCGTCGCTCAGCGGGGCAAAGCCGTTGGTGGCGTGATTCCCACCGGTCGCGGTGAGCGGTCGGGTGATGGTACGGGCCATGGCGGTGACTCCTGGCGGCGGGGACGCAGTAGAGCCGGATTTCACTCGTTTAAAGGGTATCGCACCTTTCGCGCCGACTTAGCCACGACGTCTTGAGCCTGGAATCACCCGTCCAGTCTGTCGATTCGGACCGCGCTCAAACGACTATGTGTAGAAGAGAGGATGATTCCTGGAGGAGAGAACAATGGACACGATCTTCCTGCTCATCGCCGCTCTAATCACCCTCGTCGCACTCGATTTCGGAGAGGCTGGCGCTCGCGCGCCGCGGCCGATGCATGCACGTCGATCTCGGGCGTGACCTTGCCCGATCTGGTGAGCGGATTCGCACGAGACATCACGCGCGTGGGTCACGTGTGAATCCAGTGAGCTATCGCTAACGTCCGGGCGCGCCTCTATTCCAGGCGCGGCCCCATGTGCGACCGCGCCGGTACGGGCGACGTGGTTGCCTTCACACTCCGCGTCGCCGGTACCGGCGCGGTTCCCTTCCCTCCAGGAGGACGGGGCATTGCAACCCCGTCCTCCTTCCCTCCATTGACAACATGGTCGGGATAGTGGGAAGTTCATGGTTGCCACAACACCTGATGAAGCCCACCCGGGACGTTGCTGGAAGCGAGAGCCGGGGGCGTGATCGACCGAGCGCCGATGGAATGCGGTTGGCGTACGGTCCCGTAACCAACGACCAATCCAGCTGTCAATTCACCCAACGTGTTTGGCGAGCTTCACGAGTTCAGTCATCCTCACCAGTCTCGCCCTCGAGCAGCCGCGAGGTGATCGTGCCAAAAACGATCGCCCAGAATGCCGCCCCCAAACCCCACAATGAAAGCGTGGACGAGGCGACCGCGAACGCGACCATAGGGCCAAGGCGAAGCGGACCTTTGGTTATCTCCACCAGGGCTTGGCCGAGAACACCGAGTAGGGCGAGGCCAGCCACCGCCAGGAGAAGTGGGAGTGGGAGAACGACTGGGAGGTCTGCAACAACCGCCGCTCCAGTCGCGATGAGGAGAAAGGCCGCGGCCCCAGCATAGGCTGCCCATGGACGCACTGCCCGCGCCCTGGCCTCGGGCCCTGCCGTTAACGGCGTCAACAATGACGCCATGCACACCGGCGACGGTCCAAAGAACGAAGCAAAGGCAGTGGCGACGCCAGTCGCGACCTCGATTGCACGGGTCGGTGGATCGTACTCCTCACTGCGGAGGTAGGCGGCCGCGGTCAGGTTCGAGTGCAGCGCAATCAGTGGTACGGCCACCGGCACGACTGTCAGGATCGCGGCCGGCGAGAACACCGGCGTCACCACGGAGAATTGTGGCCACAGCCAACCGTAGGGCAGGGCGTGCACGCGGCCTGCAGCACTGGCGAGAGCGAAGCCGACGAGCAGTGCGGGAAGAATCGCCGGAATGCGGGGACTGAGGAGGCGCCGTCCAAGGAGATAGGCAAGCAGTGCTCCGCCGACGAGCAGGGCGTCATTGCCCAGAGAATTGAAGGTACCGACGACGAACGGTAGGACATTGCCGGCGACGACACCGAAGATGATCGGGGTCGGCACCAGGGTGGCTACTTTCGTCGTCAGGCCCAAAACGCCGAGAGCGGCCACCGCGAGCCCCGCGACCATCATCCCTCCAAGAAGCTGCGGGTAAGGAATATCACGCCCGAGTGAGGCAATGAAGGCGACAACGCCGGTGTGCCAAGCGACGAACAGCGGCTGGCGATAGACCAGTGTCAAGACGATCGACGTCAGCCCGGGGATTCCATAGAGCGACAGGATCCAGACGCTCGTCTGCTCCGCGGCGAGCCCGAGAGTCGTTGCTGCGGCGAGTGGCAGGGCGACGGCCGCTGCAGAGAAGATCGCGATCGGCACCGCCGCCGTCAGCGGCTGAGCGAGCCGAGTGACGCGCTGTGCCATAGATTGCGCTGCCGGCATTACGGTTACGACACTGCCTCCTCATGCCGGATCGTACGTGTCGATACTGTCGTGGAACTCGATTCAATCGACCTCAGAGAGCGCTTCGGCGTGGATACGGTTCGCGGTGTCACCACGCACGGTGAGAAGGATTCGCTCGATTGCTGCGTGCTCGGCAATATACGAGGTGATCGCGGAAACCGCGATGCGCGCCGCGCGCTCCATCGGGAAACCGTAGGCGCCGGTCGAGATGGCGGGAAAGGCGATGGTCGCGGCATTGACGGAGGACGCGAGTTTGAGACTTTCTCGATAGCAGGAGGCGAGGAGGTCATCTTCACCCGCGTGCCCGCCCTGCCAGACTGGGCCGACCGTGTGGATGACCCACCTCGCCGGCAGGTCAAACCCCGGTGTGAGCCGAGCTTGCCCGGTTGGGCAGCCGCCGATCTTGCGCGTTGCTGCCAGGAGACGGGGACCCGCGGCGCGATGGATCGCGCCGTCAACGCCACCTCCGCCGAGCAGCGACGTGTTTGCCGCGTTGACGATGGCATCGACCGGCATGGTCGTAATGTCGGCCTGGACGACGTCGATCCGGCTGGTCATCGCCACATCCCGCGCGGAAAAGCGTCTAGAGGCCGACGGTGCCTTCGTAGACGAGATCGCGGCAGCGCAGCTCGACCTCGCGCGGATCCATCGGACTATGAGCGAGATCGCCGGCGATGGCCGCCTCGGCCACCGCCGCGGCGACGCGCGGCGCGACGCGGAGATCGAGATTGTCAGGGATCAGGAAATCGGGAGAGAGCTCGGACGCGTCGACCAGCTCGGCAATGGCCCGCGCCGCCGCGATCTTCATCGTGTCGTCGATCGTCCGCGCCTTGATGTCCAGCGCGCCTCGGAAGACGCCGGGGAAGGCGAGGGAGTTGTTGACCTGGTTCGGGTAGTCGGAGCGGCCCGTCGCTACCGCGAGCGCTCCGGCCTCCCTCGCCAGGTCGGGCGTGATCTCGGGGACCGGATTGGCTAGCGCGAAGACGAGCGGATTGGGGGCCATCGTGCGCACCATCTGCGGCGTGAGGACGCCCCCAGCGGAGAGACCGACAAAAACGTCCGAGCCGGCTATCACGTCGCCGAGCGAGCCGGTGCGGCGATCCCTGTTCGTCAGCCGCGCAATCTCCTCCTTCGAGAAGTCCATATGCTCGGCGCGCCCCTCGTAGATGGCGCCCTGCCGGTCGCAAAGCACCACGTCGCCAATGCCGAGCCCGAGGAGAAGCTTCGTCACGGCGATGCCGGCGGCCCCCGCGCCGTTGATCGTGACCCGCAGCTCCTCCATGCGGCAGCTGCGGATCTTGCAGCCATTGATCAACGCGGCGGCGACGACAATCGCGGTACCGTGTTGGTCGTCGTGGAAGACGGGCATGTCGAGGGTCTCACGCAGCTTGCGCTCGATCTCGAAGCAGCGGGGAGCGCTGATATCCTCCAGGTTGATACCACCGAAATTGGGCGCGATGTTCTGCACGATACCGACGATCTCGTCGATGTCGCGCGCCGCCAGGCAGTTCGGGAACGCCTCGACGCCGGCCAGGGTTTGCAGCAGGACCGCTTTGCCCTCCATCACCGGTAACGCCGCCTGGGGACCAATATCGCCCAGGCCGAGCACCGCCGAACCGTCGGTGACGATAGCGACGAGGTTCCCCTTGGCGGTGATCTCGCCGACCAGGGCCGGGTTATCACGAATAACGTGCGCCGGGGAAAGCGCTGCCGGCGGCACATAGAGCATGTTCAGGATGTGGTGATCGCGGATCGGGATCTTGGAGCGGATCTCCAGGACACCGCCATGACGCAACCGCAGATCGATCGCCTCTTCGCGGAATGTCTTGTGTTCGCTGCGGGCGGAAGGTTTCGGCGGAAGCAGACGGCCCTCGTAGACATAACGGCGAGTGCGCTCGCTGACCAGCTCGGGCGCGATCTCGCGACCAGCCTCGCCGGCCTCCAGGGCCGCGCGAACGACCGCCGCCGCTACCGCCGGGGCGACCCGGAAATCGAAGATGCGGGGGACGATGTAGTCGGCGTGAAGCTCATCTGGCTGGATGATGTCGGCCAGCGCTTGACCGGCGTAAAGCAGCGTGCGCAGGCGGATGTT
>JAHWJF010000147.1 GCA_019348515.1 Chloroflexota bacterium
AGGGTGTCGTGCCGAAGACAACCCCCGAGGACTTCATGGAGGATCTCCGTCTAATGCGCATGATCGTAGACGCCCTATGAGGGTGAAAGGGTGATGGGTAGGTCTTGGATTTGACCCAGATTCCGGACTCTTCCCGTCGCCTCCTCGTCTCGGAGCAGGACTGGGGATGAGAGACACGTCCCTTATCACCCTATGACCCATCACCCATCACCCATCCCGGTCGTCATCGACACCGATATCGGCGCCGACCCCGATGATGCGCTGGCGCTGGTCCTGGCACTCGCCTCGCCCGAGGTCGACGTGCGCGGCGTGACGATCGTCAGCGGGGACGTCGACCTGCGGGCCCGGATGGCTGCCCGTCTGCTCGGCATGGCCGGACGGCAGGAAATTCCGGTTTTCAGAGGACAGGGAGTGCCGCTCGATCCCACTCGTGATCCGGCGATGACGGGGACCGAGGGCCAGGGATTGCTCGATCTCCCGTACGAGGGACCGGAGGCGACGATCGACGAGACGTTCGCACCTGACTGGCTGGCTGAGGAGTCGCGCCGCCGCCCGTTCCATCTCGTCGCTATCGGTCCGCTGACCAATGTCGCGCTCGCGCTGGGACAGGATCCCGGACTTGCCGGCCGACTTCTGGGTCTGACGGCGATGGGAGGGCTGCTCGACGCGCGATCGATGCCGGTCGCCTGGCAACGTGATATCCGAGAGCGCGGTCCGGCCGCCTGGCCCGACTACAACACCGTCTCTGATCCAACCGCCGCGCTGGCGGTTGCCCGCTCCATGAACACCATCACCTGGGTCACGCTCGATGTCACCATGCGGGCGCCACTGCGCGCGATGGCGCGGGATGCGCTGCTCCCGAACACTCCACTCGGCGCCGCCCTGGGCCGGATGATCGACGCCTGGCGTGCCTTCTGGTTCCCCACGGCGCTGCCCTCGCCCGACGACCCGAGTCCGGTTCCCGCCGATGCCGTGGCGCTCCTGCACGATCCGCTGGCTCTGGCGGCGCTCTTTCCGGGCGAGTGGTTGCACCTGCGGCCGGCCCGACTCGCCTACGGTATCGAGGACGGGGTCTTTCGCCTGCACGAGCAGCCAGACGGCGCGTCAGGGCGCCTGGCGGCGGAGGTTGATGGCGCTCGGTTCGAGGCGTTTTTTGTGGCACGCATCATGCGGCAGATCGCGCAATTGTCGGTGTCGGCACCGCTGTAAACCGTGTCCCGTGTCGTGTTTCGCGCGTGATGTGGGCAAAGGGGTGAAGCTCCCCGCGGACGCCACGAATGACCCAAAAATTCGCCTCACGTCGGCATGCTCTGGACCACGGTTTCCTGACAGGGACATTGACACAGACATGGATTCTGGCGTTACCATGCAAACGTTTGCATGGTAACGCCGGGCGCATGGAACCGGGCAGGGGCCGGACAGGATTCCGGCCGATCGACAAGGAGGTCGCGGTGACTAACCTCAAGGTCAGACACTCGCAGTTGCAGAGGCTTATTGCGCTGGTAGCCGTGCTGGCGCTGCTCTTTCCCGTTATTGGCCGCGCCCAGGAGGAAGAAGAGCCGCAGGTTACCCCCGAGCCGACCGTCGCCCCGGCCGAGGACGCCGTCCAGCTGCAGTACTGGGACATGCAGTGGGGCTCCCCCACCTTCATGGCGGCGCTCCAGAACAACGTCACCGAGTTCAACCGCACCCATCCCGATATCCACGTCACCTTTACCCAGCTCAGCTGGGCCGACTACATGCAGAAAATCCTCTCCGCGATCCAGTCGGGCAACCCGCCCGATATCAGCGGGGGTGACTCCGGCATCGCCTTCAACATGGCTGCCCAGGGCCAGGCACTCGACATCTCCGATCTCTACGCGGAGTGGGAGGCCGACGGCACGCTGGAGGACATGACTGACTGGGCCCATGAGAAGTGGGACTGGAACGGCATGCGACCCGGCGTCACCTGGCAGTTCGACAGCCGCGCCTTCTTCTACCGCAAGGATCTCCTGGAGCAGGCCGGTCTCGAAGTCCCGACCACCTGGGATGAGTTGATGGCCGCCGCCCAGGCGCTGCACAACCCTGAGGAGGGGATCGCCGGAATTGCGATTCCCGGCAAGCAGGGCTCCTACGACACCGACCAGTTCTGGATGACCCTTGTCCTCCAGGCCGGCGGCGGCATCGCCGACGCCGAAGGGAATCTTGCCATCGACAGCCCGGCCAACCTGGAAGCGCTGCAATTCGAAAAGGCGCTCGTCGACTGTTGCACAGCTCGCGGTACCCCTTCCTGGACCTTCACTGAAGTTCTTCGCGCTTATGAGCAGGGGCAGGCGGCCATCGCGTTCGGTGGCGGCTGGTTCATCGCCGACATCCAGCAGAACGCCCCTGAGATCTTCGAGAACACCGGCATCCTCCCGGTCCTGGTCGGCCCGGGCGGCGAGGAAGCGGCACACATCGTCTCCTTTGCCAATCCCTGGATGATCTACAACCAGACCGAGCATCCGGAGGAGGCAAAAGTCTTCTTGCGCTGGATGATGGAGCCAGAAAATCTGCGCAAGTTGTACGAGGCCGAACCGGGCGCCAAGTGGCCGGTCTACGAGTCGTTGGTCGACGCTCCGGTCTATCAAGAAAACGAGTTGCTGACCGAATTGGCGCGACAGACGGTCGAAAACGGTGTCGATTACTGGTACCCGAACAATGCCGCCGCGGTCGGCATTGGCTCCATGGGCACAAGCCTGACCGACCTCATCGTCAACCCAGTCATCACCGGCAACCGCGCGCCGGAAGACGCTCTACGGGATGCCCAGGCTCAGCTCGAACCGCTCTTCCAGCGACCGGAGAGTTAGGGCCCAAGGGAGAGGGGAAAAGGGGCGCACCCTTTCCCCCTCTCCCGCTTCGCTAGGGGGCGAGCAATGCAGCACGCGACGACACTCAGTCAACCGAGTGCTTCCGCGGAGTCGTCCCGGGCTCGGTTGCGGGCGCACTTCAGCAAGTACGCCCTGCCCTACCTGCTGATCCTCCCCTCGCTGCTTTTCCTGGCGGCGATCGAGTTCTATCCCCTGGGGGTGGGTATCTCGGAAGCGTTCAAGTATCACAATCGCGTGCAGCCGTGGGCGACGCGCTTCGTCGGGTTCGGCAACTTCATCCAGGCGCTGCAGAGCCACGATGTGCGGCAGGCGTTGCGGACGTCGTTCGTGATGGTCACTGGCATCGTCGGGTTCAGCTATCTGCTTGGTCTCCTCGCCGGACTTCTCCTCAATCAGAAGGTGCGCGGGCGCAGCATCTACCGGGCACTGATTCTGGTGCCGTGGATCGCCCCGCCGATCATGGCGTATATCAGTTGGCAATGGATGCTCAACGACCAACTCGGGACGATCAATCGCACGCTGATGGCCATTGGCCTGGTCGACCCGTTCGATCCGATCATCTGGCTGGCCGATCCGGCCCTGGCGATGCTCTCCGTGATCGTCGTCGGCACCTGGTTCCGCTTTCCGTTCATGATGATCACCGTGCTGGCCGCGCTCTCGGCCATCCCTGACGAACTGCACGAGGCGGCAGCCCTTGACGGCGCGACGGCGATGCAGCGCTTCCGCGACGTGACCTTTCCCTTGATCCTCCCGGTCAGCATCATCGCCATCTTGCTGCAGGCTATTTGGACGTTCAACGACTTCGCGCTCACGTTTGTCCTGACGGGCGGTGGTCCCGCCAACGCGACGACCCCCTTGATCCTGATGGCGTACCGCGAGGCATTTCAGCGCTTCAACATCGGCTACGGGACGGCCCTGGCCGTCATCTCGCTCGTGCTCATGCTCGCGCTCGGCTCGGTCTATCTCCGACTGCAAGCGCGGCAAGAAGCCGATTCCTGAGGGAGAGGTCCGATGGAAAACGTCCCTGCGGCGGAAGCGGCACTCACCTCGGCAGCGGACCGGACGCTGTTCGTGCCGCGTGGCCGTCGCCGGCGCGCCGAGCAGTGGGTTCGCTCGGGCGTGTCGCATCTCATCCTGATCCTGCTTTCGCTCTTCGCGTTGCTGCCCCTGTTGGAGGCGCTGAGTACTGCACTCAAACCGAAGAGCGAGATCATGGCCGGGCTCTCTATCATCCCGCAGCGGCCGACACTCGGCCACTTCGAGTTCGTGCTTGGCCAGACCGATTTTCCGACCTGGTTGCGCAACTCCTTGCAAATCGCCGTTGGGACGACACTCTGCGCGCTCGTCATCGGCAGTCTCGGTGGCTACGCGATGTCGCGCTGGCGCTTCCGCGGCCGAGGGCTCTACGGTAACACCCTGCTCATGGTGCAGATGTTTCCTGGCGTCATGCTCGGCATCCCGCTTTTTTTGCTGCTCGACGATTACGGGCTGATCGACACGCTCTGGGCCCTGCTGGTGACCTACTTGACCTTCGCCCTCGCCTTCTCCGTCTGGATGCTGAAAGGCTACTTTGACGGGATCCCGCGCGAGATCGAGGAGGCGGCACTGATCGACGGCGCCAACCGGCTGCAGGTGCTCTGGCAGATCGTGCTGCGCCTCGCCGCGCCAGGGCTGGTGACGGTGGCGGTTTTTACCTTCCTTCTCGCCTGGAACGAGTTCTTCTTCGCCTACATCTTTCTCGTCTCGCGCGACAAGATGACGCTTACCCTGGGACTCTTCACGTTTGTCGGTCAATACACGACCGAGTGGGGCTACATCATGGCCGCCGGCATCCTCACCTGCCTGCCGGCGCTCGTCTTCTTCTTCTTGCTGCAACGCGCGCTGACCCGCGGCTTGATCGCGGGGGCGATGAAGGGGTAGCGGACGGTTGCAGGGTCTGACGCGGCGGGGTCTCCTTGGTCGCTCGCTCATGGCTGGCGCCTTGGCGGCTGGCGGACATGTGAACCACCAGTGCTTGGCTGATGCCCAGGAGGCGACACCAGAGGGGGGCGCCGTGCCGGTTGATACCGCCGCGATTGCCCTCGATCTCCTCGGTGGCGATGCCTGGGTCTGGCGGAAGACGCTGTCGGGAACCTGTCCCGACTGCTCGCCAGAGGCAGCTATCGCGCTGCTCGTCAATGGCGTCCCCGTTCCGGCCGAGCGCGAGGGCGAGGTGTTCCACGCCATTGCCCCATTCGATCCCGGCGAAAACGAGGTGCTCGCGGTCGCCACGATGCCCGATGGCAGCGAAGAGCGCTCCACGCCGGTGACGTACACCGTGCGCCTCGATCCGCGGCCCACGGCACGCCTCGCGGCCAGGGTCGATGGGGAGCGAGTGGTCTTTGACAGCACGGGGAGTGAGCCGGGCGAGTACGACGGCGCGGCCATTCGGCACTGGAGCCTGACACCCCGGGAGGACAACCCGGCCCCGCTCAACCTCGTCGCACCGGCGCCCGGCGTCTGGTCCACGATTGTTCCGCCTGACTCTGGCGAGTACTACGCCTCGGTGACAGTCGAAGACGTGCAGGGGCGCGTTGACACCGCAGCCGCGTACATCGTCGTCGAGAACGGTCACGCGAGGGCGCCTGACCCCGTGCATGAAAACGCGGCCTGGATCGCCGACGCCGTCATCTACGGCGTCGTTCCGCGCAACTTCGACCCGCCGGGGTTCAACGGGGTCACCGCCAGGCTCGATGACCTGGCCGACCTGGGGATCACCGCGCTCTGGCTGGCCCCCATCACCCGTACCCTCCCCGATCTCTTCGGCTACGAGGTCACCGACTATTTCGACGTGCGGGCCGAGTACGGCACGAAGGACGACTTCCGAGCGCTGGTGGAGGCGGCGCACGAGCGCGGCATCCGGGTGCTGATGGACTTCGTGCCGAATCACACCTCGGCCGAACACCCCTACTTCCAGGACGCGCTGGCCAACGGTGAAGCGTCGACCTATTGGGACTACTACGATCGCGACCCAGGCGGAAACCCGACCCATTACTTCGGCTGGACACACCTCCCGAATCTCAACTTCGACAACCCCGAGGTGCAACGCTTCATGATGGAAGCATTCGCTTACTGGGTGCGCGACTTCGGGGTCGATGGGTTCCGCGTCGATGCCGTCTGGGGTATCAAAGAGCGCAACCCCGAGTGGCTGACGGCGTATCTCGAAGAGATGAACCGCATCAAGCCCGACTCGCTGCTGATCGCCGAGGCGAGTGCGCGCGATGAGTTCTACTTCGAGCAGGGGTTCGACGCCGCCTATGACTGGACCGAGGAGCTGGGACACTGGGCCTGGGGCGAGGCGCTGGGCGGGGTCACCCCCGTTGGCACGGCGATGATCGACGTCCTGACCGACGGCGGTCAGGGGTACCACGAGGATGCGCTGGTCATGCGCTTCCTCAACAACAACGATACCGGGCCGCGCTTCGTCACCACTTACGGCGCTGACTTCTATCGCGTCGCACTCGCGATGTTGCTGACCCTGCCCGGGCTGCCCTGTCTCTACACCGGCGACGAGGTCGGGGCCGAGTATCAGCCCTACGCTCAGGTCGGCGCGATCGACTGGACGGATCACCACGGGCTGCGTGACGACACGAAGAGGTTGATCGCGTTGCGGCGCGGCACGCCGGCCCTCCACTCCCGCGAGTGGCTCCCGCTCACGGTCGAGCCGGCGACGCCGCTCTTCGCCTTTCTGCGCATGAATGACGCGAGAGATGAGCCGGTCGTCGTCCTGCTCAACTTCTCAGCGACTGACGTCGAGGCGACTGTCAAGCTCCCGCACGCAACCGCCGCGCTCTTCGGCGATCAGGAGCTGATCGATCTCTGGAGCGGGGATACTGGTCCCCAGTCACCTGGGGTCCCCTTACCTGCCGTGGCGGGGGGCCGGTTGACCGTCGCGATTCCCGGTTGGGGATTCCGATTCCTGGCGGTGGCCCATGACGCGGACTAAGCGCTCCACGCCCAGCCGGCGAAACGGCGAGGAACGAGCGGCCACGATCCAGGACGTCGCCGCCAGCGCCGGCGTCTCCATCTCGACCGTCTCGCGCGTCGTCACCGGCGCGGTCGCTGTCGAACCGGCGACCGCGGAGCGGGTGCGGGAGGCGATCTCCGCGCTCGGCTACCGGCCGAACTTGCTGGCGCGCTCGTTCCGGCGTCGGGTGACGCACACGATCGGTCTGCTGGTGCCGGATAACTCCAACCCGTTCTTCGCGGAGGTAGCGCGCACGATCGAGGATGCCGGCTTCGCCCAGGGGTACAGCGTCGTCCTCTGCAACTCGGACCTGTCAGCCATCAAGCAGGAGGCCTACATCGACGTGCTCCTGGCCAAGCGGGTCGATGGCCTCATTCTGGCATCATCCGGATTGATCCGGACGATCGACGGCCACGATGCTGTGGAGAGGATCCTCGACGCTGGGGTGCCATGCGTCGTCGTCGATCGGGATTTGGGCGAGATGCCGGTCGATCAGGTGCTGGTCGACAATGACCAGGGCGGTTATCTGGCCGGGGAGCATCTGATCAACCTCGGTCACCGTCGCATCGCCTGCCTCGTCGGGCCGAGCGACCTGACTCCCAGCGCCGGGCGGATTGCCGGGTTCCGCCGCGCGCTGGCGAATGCTGGACTGACCGTGGCCCCGAATCATCTGGTGCGAGGCAATGGCCGGCCGGATGGTGGCGCGGCGGCGGCCCAGCAGCTCCTAGATCAGGGGATCATTGCCGCTGGCGACGTCACCGCCATCTTCGCCTTCAACGACCAGATGGCTGCCGGCGCCCTTGGGGCGCTGCAGCGAGCGGGGCTGCGGGTGCCGGCGGACATCTCGGTGGTGGGGTTCGATGACATCCCCCAGTCCTCGGCGATCTTCCCGGCGCTGACGACGGTGGCCCAGCCGATCGAGGAGATGGGCACGACCGGGGTCCGGCTCTTGCTCGATCGCATCGCGCGGCGCGATGCCCCTCGGCAGCGGGTGCACCTGGCGACGCGGTTGG
>JAHWJF010000148.1 GCA_019348515.1 Chloroflexota bacterium
AGGGGAGAGCCACAACGCCTATCTCGCGTAACCGGTCCCCGTCGGCTTCCAGCTATTCACACTTGACATGCATTTTGTTTGGTAGCGCAGCCCTTGCGCATTAGCCTCCCCCGACGCAATCGTCAGCGCGCATCACCCGTCGTTGTTCTGAGAGATCTCATCGCTTATCGCCGAGCCTTCAGGGTGTTTCCTCTGTTGAACCCGCGGACTGAAGTCATAGCGATGAACTCACCATCCGACTTGACCTTGGAATCTTCGTCTCGCCGCAAGAACGGCAAGGCAAAATCGTCCGGTCGGTAGATTTCCACCTCGACCGTGACGTCTTCCCGAGATTGCAACCGCTCCCAGAAGTGCGTGTGTCATGTCGCCGCCGCTCCACCCCGCCGCCCAACAGATGCTTTCCAAAACGGCTGCGCATGACGCGGGCGTGGCGAATGATGCTCTAGACATGGACTACCGTGATCTGTATAGTGACCGGAAACGTTTCCGGTAACGCTTTCAACCATCGTTGCGGGGTGCTCCGTGCCTGCGACTATCCGAGACGTAGCTCGCCTTGCCGAGGTCTCTGTCACTGCAGCGCACCGGGCGCTCAATGGCAAGACGGAACTGAGTTTGGAAAAGCGCGTCCGAGTCCTGGACGCTGCCCGCCACCTCAACTACGTCCCGAGCGCAGCGGCGCGGGCACTTGTCTCCGGGAAGACCCGGACGATCGGCATGGTTGCTACTGACAACGCCAGCCCCGTCTACGCTGGGATCGTGCGCGGCGTAGAGGAAGTCGCAAACGCTGCCGGATTCGGTCTTCTCCTCTGCAACTCGGCCGATTCACAGGAACGTGCCCTCACCTGCCTCAACCTAATGCGTGCCAAGCAGGTTGACGGTGTGCTCCTCACGCCTGTTCAGACTGACCGGCGTGATGTTCAACAACTCCGGGAGAGTGGAACACCATTTGTCTTGCTCCTCCGCCATTTCGCCGACCTCGATACCGATTTCGTTGTTACTGACAACGAAGCCGGTGGTTATGCGGCCACCAAGCACCTACTCGAACTTGGCCACCGGCGCGTCGGTCACATCGGTGGACCGGCTCATGTATCCAGCGCGCAGGGCCGGCTCGCCGGCTACCGCCGCGCGCTCACCGAGCACAACCTGCCCTACGACGAGCACGTCGTGGCGCACGCACCCTTCACTGTCAGCGGTGGCTGTGATGCTGCGCTGGAGCTTCTTGATCAGCCTCTCCGGCCGACGGCCGTCTTCGCCGCGAACGACCTCCAGGCTGTCGGCGTGATGAAGGCGGCCCGGATGCTCGATCTCCAGATTCCGGAGGAGTTGGCGTTGGTTGGCGGCGATGATATCGAGCTGGCTGAGTTCCTTGCCGTGCCGCTGACCACGTTTCATCAGCAGGCGAGGGAGATCGGCGCACGTGGGGCGGAGATCCTTCTGGGGCGGCTCCATGACGAGGTCGACGCGCCACGGCAGATCGTTCTCACGCCGCAATTGATCGTTCGGAGGTCATCGGGATGGCCGCGTTGACCACAATCGATCCGATCACCTTTGAGGTGATCCGCAACGCCCTCGTCGAGGTAACCGAGGAGATGTCGGTCACGCTCCGGCGCAGTGCCTACTCGACCAACATAAAGACGCGTGCTGATTTCTCGTGTGCACTATTCGATCGCGACCTGCAGACGGTTGCGCAGGCCTTCGCCCAGGCAAATCATCTCGGCTCGCTGGCCGAGATGGTGCCCCGCATAGTCAAGGAATATGGCCCTGAGAACCTCGGCCCTAGCGACGCCCTGCTCAGCAACGACCCGTACCGGGGAGGGGCGCACCTCAACGACCTGTTACTCGTCTCGCCCGTCTACCACTCCGGAAAGATCGTCGCTTACGTCGCCAATCTCGCTCACCATGTCGACGTCGGTGGCGGCGCTCCGGCTAGCATCGGCGCCTTTCGCGAGGTCTACCAGGAAGGTGTCATCATCCCGCCGGTCAAGCTCGTGGCGGGGGGAAAGATCGTTCCGGACACCTTCAACCTCGTCCTTTCCCAAGTGCGCGCGAAGGACGAGACGGCCGGCGACTTTCGCGCCCAGATTGCGGCTAACGCCACGGGTGGACGCCGGATGGCCGCCCTGATCGAACGCTACGGGGTGGAGGTAATCGCTGCCTACGTCGCCGAGCTGACGGCCTACACCGATCGCCGCACAGCGGGTGAGCTAGCGCGATTACCGCACGGCAGATTCGCGGCCGAGGGATGTCTTGACAGCGACGGGTTCACCGATCAGCCTGTCCGCCTCGTCGCTAATGTCGTGATCGATGCGGACGGTGTGCTCTTCGACCTGACAGGTTGCGATCAGCAGCGGCGGGCGCCGGTCAACGCGACGTTCTCACAGACCTTCTCGGCCTGCGCCTACGTCCTCAAATGTCTGATCGATCCCGATATCCCGGTCAACGTCGGGTTCTACCGCCATGTTCGAGTTGTTGCCCCGGCCGGCACCGTCGTCAATGCCATCCATCCGGCCCCGGTCGTTGGCGGTTGGGAGGTCAATTCGCGGCTGACCGACGTCATCCTCCGGGCGCTGGCTCCTGCCCTTCCCGACCGCGTCCCTGCCGGGACCAAGGGGATGATCTGCCATGCCGGCTTCGGCGGTGTTGATCCACAAACCGGTTCCTACTACTGCTTCTTGGAAACGCTTGGCGGCGGCTACGGTGGCCGTCGCGGCAGCGATGGTCCGGACGCCGTCCAGGCTCACGGCCAGAACACGGAGAACGCCCCGGTCGAGGAAACGGAGCGCAATTACCCGGTCCGCATTACCCGCTACGAACTCGTCGACGACTCGGATGGAGCGGGGAGGTGGCGAGGAGGACTGGGCCTGCGTCGCGATTACCTCTTCCCCGACCATGCTGCGTCGTTCACGATCCTCGCCGACCGCGACCGTTGGGGACCGGGGGGACTGTTCGGAGGCGGCGACGGCAGACTCGCGACCTACATACTCAATCCCGACACCGACGCGACGCCACTCGGCGCAAAGGCTACGGTCGAGCTCGAAGCAGGAGACATCATTAGCTACCGGACGTGTGGTGGTGGCGGCTACGGCCCGCCGCACGAGCGGGACCCGGAACTCGTCCTCCACGACGTGCAACAGGGGAAGGTGAGTCCGGAGCGGGCGCGAGAGGTCTACCGCGTCGCCGTCGATCCCGTGCGGTGGGTCGTCGACGAGACGGAGACGGTGCGGCTGCGCGGCGATGGGGGCCGTCCGTGACCACTCGCTACCGCCTCGGCATCGACACTGGCGGCACCTTTACCGACGCCACGTTGATCGACGAGGTGACGGGGAATATCGCCATCGCGAAGGTGCCTTCGACCCCTGCCGATCCCGCGGTCGGCTTCCTAGCGGCCAGCGATCGCATCCTGCGGGAACAGGGCGTGGCGCCGGAGCATGTTGGGTACTTAGTGCATGGAACGACGGTGGCGACGAACGCCGTGATCGAAGGCAACGTCGCGCCCACGGGGCTCATCACTACCGACGGCTTCCGGGATATGCTGGAGATCGCCCGGCAGGTGCGGCCGTCGCTCTACGACCTCCGCTTCGAGAAGCCGCCTCCCCTCGTGCCGCGTCATCGCTGCATCGGGATCCCCGAGCGCCTCGACGCCCAGGGTCGGGTCGTCGTGCCCCTCGCCGAAGAAATGGTGCGGCAGGCCGGGCGGCGACTGCGGGAGGAGGGCGTCGGCGCGATCGCCGTCTGCTTCCTCCACTCGTACCTCAACCCCGACCATGAGCGGCGGGCCGGCGAGCTGCTGCGCGAGGTCTTCCCGGAGGCAGTTATCTCGCTCTCCTGCGATGTCGCGCCGGAGTTCCGCGAATACCTCCGGGCGAGCACGACGGTCATCAACGCCGCCGTCCGCCCGATCGTCGCCCGGTACCTGAGCACTATCGAAGAACAGCTGCGGGCCGCCGATTTTGCCGCCGAGTTGCTTGTCATGCAGAGCAGCGGCGGAGTCTTCACCTTCG
This sequence comes from Chloroflexota bacterium, assembly GCA_019348515.1. Taxonomy (GTDB): domain Bacteria; phylum Chloroflexota; class Chloroflexia; order Thermomicrobiales; family UBA6265; genus JACCXM01. Next base: position 4,002 of record JAHWJF010000148.1, read on the forward strand.
CGGCGGCGCAAGAGAAGCCCGTCTTCATGGTCGAGTCTGGCCCCGCCGCCGGGGTGATGGCCGCAACCTATCTGGGGGGTGTCCTCGGCCACAAGGACGTCATCTCCTTCGACATGGGCGGCACCACCGCCAAGGCGGGCCTCATCCACGATGGAAGGCCGCGGGTAACGAAGGAGTACGAGGTCGGGGTGATAGCCCGGTCGACTGGCGGTGGGGCGAAGGGGCACGGCTACCCGATTCGGACGCCGGTCGTCGACCTCGTCGAGATCGGCGCCGGCGGCGGGAGCATCGCCTGGGTCGACTCCGGCGGCGTGTTGCGGGTCGGACCGCACAGCGCTGGCGCTGACCCGGGGCCGGCTTGCTATGGCTGGGGTGGGACGGAACCGACGATCACCGACGCCAACCTCGTCCTCGGCCGGCTCAACCCCGGCTTCTTCCTCGGCGGCGAGATCGCGCTTGATGTCGACCGTGCCTTCCGCGCCATCGAGGATCGGTGTGCGAAGCGGCTCGGCCGCGACGTGCTGACCGTGGCGAACGGTATTGTCGAGATCGCGAACGCGGCGATGACAAACGCGTTGCGTCTCGTCTCGGTGCAGCGAGGCTACGATCCGCGGGACTTCGTCCTCGTCGCTTTCGGCGGTGCCGGACCGGTCCATGCCAACTGGCTGGCTACGGAGGCAGGCATCCGGACCACGCTCATCCCGATGAGTCCCGGGACGACCTCGGCGCTGGGCCTCCTCGTCACCGACCTCCAGCACGACTACTCGGTGGCCCTCAACCAGCGCGCCGACCGGCTCGACGCTCCGAGGGTCGAGCGTGCCTACCAAGAGCTGGCAGAGCAGGGCTGTGCCGCCCTGCGGCGCGAGGGAATAGACGCCGCCGATGTGCGACTGCTGCGGCAGGCGGACATGTGCTACGTCGGCCAGAGTTACGAGTTGACGATGCCGTTGCCCAACGGCATCGTCGATGCCGGTACGCTCACCGCCGTGCTCGATGCGTTCCACCATGCTCACGACCAGGCATACGGATTTAGCGCTCCCGGTGAGCCGGCCGAGTTCGTCAACCTGCGGCTGACCGCGATCGGCACGATCGCCAAGCCGCGCCTCCGGGACGCGCCGTCGCGTGCCGGCGACGACCGGTCGGCCCTGAAGGAGACCCGGCCGGTCTGGTTCGCCGAGGGTGGAGGCTTTGTCGATTGTCCGATCTTCGACCGCTACCGGCTGGCGGCGGGGACGGTTTTCGCCGGACCGGCAATCGTCGAGGAACCGGACTCGACGACCGTGATCCACCCGGGCTTCGTGGCGCGGGTGGATCGCTACGGCAACCTACTTCTGACTCCTGATGGAGGTGAGTCGAGATGAGGCACGACGTAGCGGACGTGGTCGTGATCGGCGGTGGCGCAACGGGAGCGAGCATCGTCTGGCAGTTGGCGCGGCGCCGGGTGGGGAGAGTCGTGCTGGTGGAGCAGGACGCAATAGCCGGCGGCGGCACAGGCTGGTCCAGCGCGCTGGTGCGGCAACACTACACGCACGAGGAGCTGGCGCGGATGGCGTTGCACTCGCTCCAGGTCTTCGAACGCTTCGATGAGGTCGTCGGCGGCGATGCCGGGTTCCGGCGGACGGGCTTCCTCGTCCTCGTCAAACCCGAGGATGTGGAGACGCTCGCCGCGAACGTCGCGATGCACCGGCGCGTCGGGATCGAAGCGGAGATTCTCTCGCCGGACGAGGTCGCCGACCTCGAGCCGCGGATCGCTCGTGATGACGTGGTTGCGGCGGCGTGGGAGCCGAGGTCAGGGTACGCCGACCCGGTGGGAACGACGGCGGGCTTCGTCGAGGCGGCGCGGCGGAATGGGGCTGAGTTCCGCGTGGGCGCCAGGGTCGAGCGCATCGTGGCCGGACCGGCGGGAGTCGAGGCCGTCGAGACGAGCGGCGGCCCGATCGCCACCCGAACGGTCATCGTCGCCGCTGGCTACCGAACCCGCGAACTGGTCGCGCCGCTTGGCGTTGATCTGCCAATCACACCGATCCGGCACGACATCGCGATTGTCGGGCGCACACCGGACTTTGGCCCTCCCCACCCGGTCATCTCCGATCGCATCAACGGCAGCTACTTCCGGCCCGAGGGACCCGACATGACGCTGATCGGGACGACGGCCGCGCACGAGGGTCACGAGGACCCGGAGGTCGAGCAACACCGCGAGCCATATGCGGAGGACGTAGAAACACTCGTGCTGCGCTTCTCGAAGCGATTCCCGAGGCAGGAGGAAGCGACCCTGCGCAAGGGGTACACGGGCGTCTACGACTGCTCGCCCGATCTGCAGCCGCTCCTCGGCCCGGTGCGGGAGGTGCCGGGGCTTCATGTCGGAACCGGCTTCAGCGGGCATGGCTTCAAGCTAAGTCCGGTCGTCGGCGAGTTGATCGCCGAACAGATCGTCACCGGGCGGACGGAACTGGTCGATCTGCACTTCTTCCGCCCGCATCGCTTCGCCGAGGGGCAGCCGATCCAATCGTCGCGCGCCTACTCGGTGGGCACGCTAGGGTGATGGGAGGTTCGTCGTGCAGCGCTACGTGCTCCGCCGCATTCTGCAGGGAATTCCCGTCCTCTTCATCGTCTCCCTGATCGTCTTCCTGGCGCTCAATCTGCTGCCGGGTGACCCAGTCATGGCGCGGCAGGGCACGATGGTCGGGCCTGGGTACGCCGAGATCGTCGCCGAGTTGCGGCAGCAAATGGGTCTTGACCGGCCAATTCACGAGCGGTACATCCGCTGGCTCGGCGGCGCCCTGCGGGGAGACCTCGGCGTCTCCTACATCACGCAGCAGCCGGTGATGAAGCTGATCGGGCAGAAACTGCCGGCGACGATCGAGTTGACCATCATCGCCTTCCTGATCGCGCTGGTGCTGGCGGTTCCGGCGGCGATCCTGTCAGTCGTGAAACGCGGATCCTGGTTCGACTGGGCGGTGACCGGATTCGTTACCGCCGGGATGGCGATCCCGAGCTTTTGGCTGGGGATCATGCTGATGCTCCTCTTCTCGGTCCGCCTCGGTTGGTTGCCAGCCGTCGGCTATGAACCGCTCTTCCGTGACCCGGCGGCGAATCTGCGGCACATCGTCCTGCCGGCGACGACCCTCGGCCTCATCGTGGCCGCGCCGATCATGCGCGTCCTCCGCTCCAGCCTGCTGGAGGTGATGCGACAGGACTTCGTCACCGTCGCCCGCGCCAAGGGGATCGCCGAGACGGCCGTCATGGGGCGGCATGTCGTCCGCAATGCGCTCCTATCGCTAGTGACCTTCGTCGGTCTGCAGTTCGGGGCGTTGATAAGTGGGGCGGTGATCATCGAGTGGATCTTCGCCTGGCCGGGAATGGGCTGGCTCACCGTCGACGCCGTTTTCAACCGTGACTACACCGTCGTCCAGGGGGCGGTCACGCTGGCGGCCTGCGCGTTTGTAGCGATCAATATCGTGATCGATCTGCTCTATGCGGCGCTCGATCCGCGCGTGAAGCACGCCGGGTAGCGTCGCCGCACATTTCGGCATTGGCGCCGGGGATAGCCTCCGGGGCACAGAGCGGGAGAACCGCGATGCAACAGACGGTTGGCATGGCCGGTCCGGCGGTCATCAGGGAAGGGTCGCGGCGCGAGTCGTCGCGGGGTTGGTCCTCGCTGAGCACCATCGGACGCCGCTGGACTGCGCTCGTCGGTCTGGTCATCGTCATCGTCGTGATCGCGGCGGCGATCCTGGCGCCGGTCATCGCGCCCTACCCGCCGACCCAGATGCACGCGCGGGACCGACTGACGGGGCCGAGCACAAGCTACTGGCTGGGAACGGACGAATCGGGCCGCGATCTCTACAGCCGGATCCTCTACGG
>JAHWJF010000149.1 GCA_019348515.1 Chloroflexota bacterium
GATCAGTGCCGAGACGGCCACGGTTACACCCCCCGCCGGGTCGTAGCCGGGCGCGTTCACGTAGCTGAGCTGAGAAAACTGCACATCCTCCACTCAATGGCAGAAAGGAACAGGCGATGCTGTTTAGATCAATCCGTCTCCGACCCACCTTCGTTGCGTTGCTCGTGCTCTTCCTGGCAGTCACGACGATCGCTGGGCCCGGACTGGCACAGAAAACCACAGATCTCAATCCAGGCCCAGCAACGCCCAACCCAATCGGCCCGGCTGTCCCGGGGGAGATCGAGCAGTTCGCTGCCGACTGGCCAGCGCCGCAGGGCAACCTCGCCGGCACTCGCGCCGCAGCCGACTCACCGATCTCCACGGATACCGTCGATCAACTCGCGGTTGCTTGGACCTGGCCAATTGAGGCTACGGGCAATTACGGCGGGATGACGGCGCCGCCGATCGTGGTCGACGATACGATCTACGTCCAGGATATGGACAGCAACGTCTATGCCCTCGACCGCGCTACGGGCGACGTCAAGTGGAGTCACGAGTACAACATCACGACAATCGGGCCGAATGGCGTCGCCATCGGCTACGGCATGGTCTACGGCGGCCTCGGGGACTCGGCCGAGGCGTTCGCGCTTGACGCCGAGACGGGCGAGGAGGTCTGGCGGATCGACCTCAACAACAACCCCGGCATGGGCATTGATATGGCGCCGACCGTCTACGACAACAAGGTCTTCATCAGTACCGTACCAGGCATCTCCGACCAGTTCTACGAGGGTGGCCAGACCGGCATCCTCTACGCGCTCGATGCCCAGAGCGGCGCCATCCTCTGGCCGTTCGACACGACGACCGACAACCTCTGGGGTATGCCGGCCGTCAATAGTGGTGGTGGCGTCTGGTACCCCCCGTCCGTCGACGACGACGGGAATGTCTACTTTGGCACCGGCAATCCGGCCCCCTGGCCAGGCGTGGTCGCTTTTGGCACGCCATTCCCCAATGGCTCCAGCCGTCCTGGCCCGAACGATTACACCAACTCCGTTGTCTCCCTCGACTCCAGCACCGGGGCGCTTCACTGGCACCACAACGCCAAACCGCATGACCTGTTCGACCTCGACTTCCAGAACACGCCGGTCCTGGTGACCCTGCCCATCGACGGGACTGATACCAAGGTCGCCTTTGGCAGTGGCAAGACGGGAACCGTCATCGCCTACAACGCCGACACGGGCGACATTCTCTGGGAAACCGCGGTCGGCACCCACGAGAACGACGATGTCCAGGAGATTCCGGAGGGGGAGACGATCCGGGTCTACCCCGGCGCGCTCGGTGGGGTCGAGACGCCGATCGCCTACGCGGACGGCACCATCTTCGTCCCGATCGTCAATAGGTGGAACGAGTACACGGCGCTCGAGCAGGGCGACGAACAGCCGCTCACCGAGGCGACCGGCGAGTTCGTCGCTCTCAATGCCGCCGACGGCTCGGTCAAGTGGCAGGTCGAGTTGCCGCAGATGGCGCTCGGTGCGGCGACGGTCGCCAACGACGTCGTCTTCACGGCCGACCTCACCGGCAAGGTCTACGCCTTCGATACGGAGACTGGCGATGAGGTGTGGAGCTATCAGGCGAACGCGGGTATCAACGCGCCGCCGGCGAACGCCGGCGACCTCCTCTTGGTTCCGGCGGCCGGCCCCCTCCTCGGTGGACCGGAAGGGACCCAGGCAGAAGCGCAACTGATTGCCCTGCGACTCGGCGCCACCGGAACCCCCGAAGCGGCCACTCCAGCTGCGGATCGGGCCACATCTGCGGCGACGCCGGCCGCTGGCGCAACTCCTGTTCCCGAGGCGAACATGGTCGGCGTAGAGCTGACCGAGTTCGAGATCCGGATGCCCGACGAGCTACCGGCGGGCGAGACGACGTTCGAGGTGACCAACGTCGGCAGCGTCGAGCACAACTTCGAGGTCGAGGGCCAAGGCATCGAGGAGGAGTTCGCGGAGAACCTGGCCCCGGGCGAGACGAAGACGATGACGCTCGATCTGGAGGCGGGGACCTACGAGGTCTACTGCCCGGTCGGCGACCACGCCGAGCAAGGCATGCGGCTAGAGCTGGCGGTGACGGACGAGACCTAAGTCCTGGCCGAGGCGCTGGCGTGCGGTGGCGGAGGGAGCCCCTCCGCCACCGGTGTCACCCGTATCAATCCGTCGCCGTCATGCCCCGGACGTCGTCTACGTCCGGGGCCACTCACCACTCACTTGGAGCATACCGTGGAGTTCCCCAGACATCGCATCGTAATCTCCCGCCGGTCCTTGCTGGCCCTCCCCCTGGTGGCCGTAGTTCCCGTGTCTCTACCCCGGCTTCAGCAGGCAGCAACGCCGGTCACGCGGTCAGATGATGGTTGGCCGATCTATGGCCGAGACCTTGCCGACACGCGGGCCTCAGCCGCAGCGTCAATCACGTCAGCCACCGCCAAACGGCCCGAGCCGCTCTGGGAGGTTACGCTGGGCGGCTTCGTCACCGCAACGCCGGTTCTCGCCGCCGGGACGATCTACGTCGGCGCCTGGGATGGCCGGCTCTATGCCCTGGATGCGGAAACTGGGCGGCAGATCTGGGCTTACGACACCGGGACGCAGGTCCTCGAACCGAATCTGCAGATCGATCTCGGCATCGTTGGTTCGGCAGCGGTGGCTGACGGTGTCGTCTTCGTTGGCGACGCGGCGGCCATCGTCCATGCCGTCGATGCGGTGACCGGGGAGATTCGCTGGACGACGACAGTGGACGACCAGCCGGCGGCAGCGATCTGGTCATCGCCTATCCCCTGGGATGGCGGTATCTACATCGGCGTGGCGTCTATCGCCAAGGAGTCCGGATTCCGTGGCAGCGTCGTCGCGCTCGACGCCGATTCGGGTGACGTGCTCTGGCAGACGTTCATGGTTCCCGAGGGGGCGGACGGGGCCGGGGTCTTCGCCGTCCCGGCTATCGATCCCGAGCGTGGTGCGCTCTATGTCGGTACCCAGAATGCCTACTCGGAGACCCCGGCGCCATACGGCGATCCAACGAGCGTCGTCGCGCTCGACGCGGCCACGGGCGAGCGGCTCTGGGTCTTTACTGCACCACCCGGTGGCGGCGAGACGGCGCCGACCGAGGACGTCGCCTTCAGCGCGTCGCCCAACCTGTTCACTATGGAGATCGACGGCCACGCCCGAGGCCTCGTCGGCGTTGGACAGAAGAGCGGCGTCTACTGGGCGCTCGACCGCGACAGCGGGGAGGTGATCTGGCGGACCGAGGTTGCTCCCGCCGGTCCGCTCGGTGGGATGGAAGGCACGGCGGCCGTGGCGGAGGGGCTGATTGCCGTGCCAGCCACCGACTGGCCCGACCCGAGTGGACCGGCGGCGGGTCTCGTTAGCGTCCTCAACGCGGCTGACGGCTCCGTGCGTTGGACGGCGGATCGCTCCGCGCCCGTCGCCTCGCCCGCGGCAATCGGCGGGGATGTGGCGTTCCAGGCGGGGCTGGACGGCCTGCTCATTGGGTATGACCTGAGCGATGGCTCCGAGCTGTGGCGCGCCGATCTTGGGGCGTCGGTAGCAGGCGGGGTGGCGGTCGCTGGCGACATCCTCATCGTACCCGCCGCGGCTCCATCGTTCGCCCCGTTCGTCGTCTCAGGAACGATGATTCGTGCCTTCGGGTTGAGTTCTGGGGCGGGAAGTCCGGCACCGAGTCAGGGATAGACGCACTTCGGGAGCCGAAGTCCCGAGCACTAGTCCGATCAGTCGCAGGGAACTGGAGAAAACCACCGCCATGTCCTGCCGACGTCTGTTTCTGCCCATCGTCATACTTTGCGCGCTGGTGTTGCTTGCTCTGCCGCTCTCCTTCTTACGAGTGGTGAACCCTGCTCTGGCCCAGGTCGAGAACGCGGTTGGCGAACGTGGTTCAACGCTGCCCACCATCAGCGTTACCGGACGCGGCTCGACCACGGTGGAGCCGGATATGGCCCGCTTCATTGCGGGCGTCGAGGTGGTTGCGGACGATCTAACTTCGGCGCAAGCCGAGGCCACGCAACGGATGTCAGCTGTCCAGGACGCGCTTCGCGCCGCTGGCGTACCAGACGAGGCGATCCAGACCGCCAGCTTCCGCGTGGAGGTGGTCCGTAGCGAGGATCAGCCGCCCGCTCCGGTCGCGGCTTCCGAGCCTGCCGAGCCGGTCGCAGCGGGGGGCCCGGTGGAGGCGACACCGGTACCGCCATCGATCCAGGGCTTCCGCGTCGTCAACGAGGTGCGCGTGGAGGTGTCGGACTTGGACCGCCTCGGTGCGATCCTCGACGATGTATTGATGGCAGGAGCGAATACCATCTCCGGCATCGAACTCGCCGTCGAGGACTCGGCCGGAGCGCAGCGCCAGGCCCGTGTCCGCGCGATTGAGGACGCTCGTACCGCGGCCGAGGCCCTTGCCATGGCCGCCGATGCCCAGCTCGGGGACATCCTGTCGATCGTGGCAGACGGCGCTTCCGCGCCGCCCCAGCCGATGGTGGCCGAGGCCCAGGTCGCGGACAGCGCCGTGCCGATCGCTCTTGGCCAAACTGAGGTCAGCGTCGGCGTCCGAGTCACCTACGAGTTACTTCCCGATAACATCGCCGGCGAAGCAACACCGGCAACGACCTCATCGTCATGAGCGAATCGACCCCTGTGGCACGTCCAGTGAAGGAGGATCTCTACACCATGCGCATCAACGAAACCGCGACCCGCTTGCTGGGAGGACTTACTCTGGTTCTCGCGCTGCTCGCCAGCACGTTGCCAGCGATGGCGCAGGACAGCGCCAGCACCGTTACCATCCACAAGCGCGACTGTCCGACCGGCTACGCGGGCGACGCGTACTACGAGGATTGCCACGACAACCCTGGCACCGATATCACATTCACCCTCGATGACCGGTCCGCGACCACCGGCGCGAATGGTGACGTCACCTTCAGGAACGTCTCGGCCGGTCGGCACTTCGTCTCGGAGAACATCCCGGGCGAATTCGTCGAGACAAACATCTACTGCTCGCGGGATTCCGACGGACGCGAGCCGGTCGCGTTCCAGTCCGTCACCGGTGGTATCGAGCTGCAGGTGCCGGCGAACGCGGACGTCATCTGCGATTGGTACAACACGCCGTACAACCTGCGGGGGGCTCCACCTCCAGGAGCCGGCCAGGATGGCGACGACACGCCGAACGCGTCCGTCCTCATCCGCAAGGCGTCCTGCCCGGCCGACGTGGCGCCGGAGAACCGGTTCGCGGAGTGCTTCGAGAACCCGCAACGCGGCGTCACCTTCACCCTGGATGGCATCACGACGACGACCGGCGCCGATGGAGATGCGCTCTTCTATCAGCTCCAGCCGGGCACCTACAGCATCCGTGAGACATTGCCCGGCGGCTTTGCCGATTTCGCCGTCTTCTGCACGCAGGGCGCCGGTAACCAGCAGGTCGATGTCACCCGGTTGACCAACGGGATTCGGCTCTTCGTACCGCAGGACACCGAGATCATCTGCGACTGGTACAACATTCGCGAACCGCAGGGCGACGAGCCAGAGACCCCGAGTGAGGGAATCGTCACGATCCACAAGCTTCGCTGCCCTGCCGGCTACGAGGGAACTACGCCGTATCAGGACTGCCACGACAACCGGTTCCAGGGCGTCACCTTCACGGCACTCGGCCCGGAGGGCTACGTGCGAGAGGAGACCACTGGGGCGGACGGCGTCATCGTCTTCGACGGAATCACCGTCGCGGGCACGGTCAACCTCGCCGAGGAGCTGCCAAGCGACATCGCGTCGTTTCGCGTCTACTGCTCGAACGATCAGGGCAACCGTGTTCCGTCGGACCGCGCCGACACGGCGGCGGGGCCAGGTGTCCGGCTCTATGTCGGTCTGGGCGATCGCATCATCTGCGACTGGTACGACATCCCCGCCGTGCAGCAGGGAGCCAACGCCTCAGTCACGATCCACAAGCGGCTTTGCCCGACCGGTTACGGCGGACCGGACTATTACGAGACGTGCCACGGTAATCCGCAGGAGGGGATCGCCTTCGCCCTCGACGGCTTGCGGACGACGACCGGTGAAAACGGAAATGCTGTCTTCTTTGACCTCCAGGCGGGCATGTACACAATCGTCGAAGAGACGCTGCCCGGCGATGCGGTCGACTTCCGAACGTATTGTTCAGTTGGCGGAGTCACCAGCCGTGAGGCCGAGTACAGCGAGGTCAGCGGCGGCATCGAGCTGACCGTGCCCCAAGGCGCGACAATCACGTGCGACTGGTACAACATCCCGGCCGATCTGCGAGGCGAGCCGGATGCGGGTGGGAACTATGAGCTCCCGATCCTCAAGTTGCGCTGCGAACAGGACCCGGGGCAGGTCAATCCGCTCGGGCTCGAAATCGATGGGCTGCCGGAGGGGTGCGCGTATGACTCGGGGGTGCTCTTCACCGCGATCGCGCGCAACGGCGCTGTCTCGTCGCAGCAATGCACCACTGGAGATGACGGCCGCTGCTTCATCGCCGTTGATGTCGGGGCAACGGTGACGATTCTCGAACACTTTGCCACCGGCGAGACCGCCTACTTCCCGCGCGAGAGCACCGTCGAGATCACGATCGAGCCGAATACGGATCCCATCGCGCTCTTTGTCAACCTCCCGATCGGCGTCGCCAGGGAGTTGTCTTAGCCCCAGAGGAGACTGTCAGACAGGAGTCCCCTGGCGGATTCGACACAACAGGCGGGGAGATTGACTCGGATTCAGTGAGGTCGCCCGGTTGGAGTGGCCGGAGGGGGGTGCCGAGGTCACAGCGACCGTCCTCACCATCTTCCCCATTTCGCGGCGCCTTCCAGGCTCTGTATGAAGCCGTGAATTTGTGTCGGGAACCCCCACCTGACCGTGTCGCTATGTGACCTGGCGGTAACCTTGGTTAACCAAGTTGTTGACCTTGGTTCGCTAGTCTAGCCCCGGAAGTGGGCGTGGCAGCGCGTGGAGTCATCCTCCCTCGCTGCCTGCCTTCCCGTTCCTGTTCCAGCGGATCGAGTCGTTGGGGCAAACACTGCGAAGACTGATCCTCTCGCGCCCCGGGGGCGCGTCCAGCGACGGAGCACGACGGGTTTGGACATTGTCGTGCTCAGCGCGGATTCTGAGGCAATAGCGGAGGTAAACCATGGAGCGCAAGCGCCGCGTCGAGACTGGCGAGGAGACGATCCGGGAAGGTCACGTCGTCATCGACGAGGACCTCGTTGACGGGGAAGGCCGGGTAGAGTATGTCGGCACCACCGGCGAGGCCGTGGGCGACCGCCCGCTGACCCCGCCAGCTGCTGTCGAAACGACGACGGCTCGCGACCGGCTTGACGCCCCTGCGGCGACGACCGGCTCGATGATAGACCCAGTCGAGAGCCAGGTCATCAACCAAATCCGGGAGGGGATGCGGGTCGTCGATGTGACCGGCGAGGAGCTGGGCAAGGTCGAATACGTCCAGATGGGTGACCCTGACGCGGTGACAGTTCAAGATAACTCGCCGGGTGAGCCAGGGGATCTGATCCGCGGCTTCTTGGGAGTGGGCGAACCGGACGTTCCCGAGCCACTGCGGAGCCGGCTGCTGCGCTTCGGTTACGTCAAGATTGACGGTCCAGGCTGGATTGATACCGATCGCTACGTTACGGCCGACCTGATCCAGGGCATCTCCGGCGATACGGTCACGCTGAAGGTCGACAAGGATCGCGTCATGGCGGAGATGTAGCAGCGAGTGCGCGCTGTGTCACTCCCAGTACGTCTCAACAAGGAGCGTTCAATGAAGTCATCGTTTGCGTGGATCTGGGGGACGGCTGCCGTGGCGCTCGCCCTC
>JAHWJF010000007.1:0-4562 GCA_019348515.1 Chloroflexota bacterium
ACCGTCCACGGCGTCGACCTCGCCCCGGTTGGGGCCGCGTCCTGGTTCGGCACGCCGGCATTCCAGGCGCCGGAGTTCAACGGCAACGCAATGGCCCTCATCGCGCCTGTCGCCATTGTGCTCGTGGCGGAGAACACTGGGCACGTCAAGGCGGTTAGCGCGCTCACGGGGCAAAATCTGTCGCCGTACCTCGGCCGGGCATTCATTGGCGACGGGATCGCCACGATCGTGGCTGGTCTCCGTGGTGGGACTGGCGTGACCACCTACGCCGAGAACATCGGGGTGATGGCCGTGACCCGGGTCTACTCGACGCTGGTCTTTCTCGTCGCCGGGGTCATCGCGATCATCTTCGGGCTGTCACCGAAATTTGGCGCGATCATCGGGTCGATCCCGCAGGGCGTGCTGGGCGGGGTCACGACGGTTCTGTTCGGGCTCATCGCCGTCACCGGCGCCCGCATCTGGGTCGACAATCGGGTCGATTTCACGCGGACGGTTAACCTTTTCGTGGCGGCTGTGACCCTGATCATCGGCGCGGCTGACTACACGGTCACGCTCGGTGGATTCACGCTGAACGGAATCACGCTCGGCACATTCGGCGCCATCCTGCTCTATCAGATCTTCAAGGGCGCGCCGGATGCGGATGATTTCGCCATTGTCGGCGATGCCGCCGAAGCCGAAGCCGAAACCCGAACCGCAACAGTGAATCGTCCTCCGCGCTGAGCAGACACCGATCGAGAAATGCCAATTGTGGCTTTGCACGGGTCCAGGGTGTTGCCTGTCTAACACCCGGCAATGTTAGCTAACCGGGAAATTGCTGGCATCGAGCGGGTCTGTGCCAAGGCTCACCTCGTCGCCGTCGAACCAGCCGTCGCCATCGCTATCCGCGATGCCGGGATCGGTGCCGAATGCGGCCTCATCCACGTCCGGCAGACCATCGCCGTCGGTGTCTACCGCAGCCCCCGCATCGGCGATCAACGGGTTCGTGCCTGCCGCCAGCTCCGCGCCGTCAGTGACGCCGTCGAAGTCGCTGTCGGCGTTTGCGGGATCGGTTCCGTAGATGCCCGTCTCGTCGACATCCAGAATCCCATCTAGATCAGAATCGAGCAGCGCCGGATCTACCGTGGGCACCGCCGCAACCGTCGGAACCGGCGCCGGAGGCAGGTTGTAGACGTCGACTGCTACCACCGGCTCGTCGGATCCAATAGTGACTACGTATCCGGTGCCATCGTTCGCGATCGGCTGGTCCGGGACAAAGAAGGTCGTGGCTCCCGCAAGGAGCTGCGGCTGCTGCAGGAGGTATGTGCCAAGAGGCAGGTTTCGCCAGGTAATCGAACCATCGTCATTGATGGTCGCGTCGGTGAGCTCGACGATGTCTCCGTCCTCCGAGATGAGCCGCAGGTCAAAGCCATCGGCGGCCTGGACACAGTTAGCCGGATCGAAGGCGTCGATGCTGTTGAGGCATCCCAGGACGCGTGCATCGATCGTACCCAGGCGAGCCCGTGCCACGGCCGTGCTGGTGACGAGCGGCGTCTGGTTAGCGCGCGGAGTCGCCGTCACGATCGACCCAGGGCGCGGGGTCGCGGTTGGCGCCCGAGTCGGCGTCGGCGCTGGCGTTTGGCCAGGAACAGCCGTCTCGATCAAGATCACCGACGACGACCCGGTCGACTCTGGTTCGGCAGGTTCCGCCGTCGGTGAACCCGATCCTCCCGCGGTGAAGGCAAAGACCTCGAGCTCGTAGTCGGCCACTTCGGCGCCAACAGGAATCAGATACCCACCGGAGTCGCCCAGGCGGTACCCGTCGTCCCCGCCCCCGTCGATGCCTTCGAGCCCTCGGACGAAGAAGCGATCGAAGCCCTCCTTGAAGCCGGATGCCCGCAAGATGTACTCGCCGCCGGCAAGACCGGCCCAGGTCGGCAGGCCCTGCTGCTCGGTCGAGGGGCCGACGTCGCGCAGTGCTTCGCCATCGATCGCGGCCAGCTCGAGCGCGACCGCCTCCGGATCACGCAGACAGCTTCCGGGACTCGCCGCAGCGGGTTCCACCAGCGGCGGGCAGGCGTAAACCGTGACCTGGACCGAGCCGATGCTCTCCGGAACTGGCGTCGCCCCCGGCGTTCCAGCTGCTGCCGACAGGGGCGCCTCCCGCCCGATGACGGCGGCGATCACGGTCGAAGGAGCCTGCCCTTCCGCCGTAAGGACGATGTCGCCGGTAAACGTCGCCGCATCGCCGACTCTCAGGCTCGCGGCCGAACCGTCGGTCGCCTCCGCGCGGACCGCGCCAAGCGTGACCAGCACGAGAACCGGCGCCTCGTTGCCGACGATCGTGGTCGATTCACCGGGCTCGAGAAGGTCGCGCGCCAGATCGATGTCTCGCATCCCGTCTGGCGTCTCGAATGGTTCGCTGGCGAAGACCGGCAGCCCACCACCGGCGTCGTCCGCCGCATCCGGCGGCACGAGATCGAGCGCGAACACCCCGGCCGGACGCTCCCCAATAGGAATCAACCGCGATATTGGCGCCGCGTGAAAAAACGCCTCGGCGGGCGCCAGAAGGGCCGGGCGCCCACCTTCATCGACGAGGACGCCTCCAGTATCGACGAGGATGAAACCGGGTCCAGCAGCGGGAAGCTCGGCGGCGCTTCCCGGATTGATCGAGTGGAAGACCACGCGCCACGCGGCTTCGTCAGGCACGGCGGCGACACCCTGGGCGATGATCTGCGCATGTCCGCTCGCGGGCGAGAAGACCTCTCCTGACTGGAGCGCACGGGTCACGACGCTGAGGCCGGGGAGTCCACCAAGCGCGGTGATGAGCATGAGCGCAACCAGCGTCCGCCGACCTCGGCGTTGAATCATGGCATGGTCCCCGAGGCGCTCAGACAAAGGAGCGCGATTCTGACAGCAGCGGGCACCCCGTCATGCTACCGCAACTAAGACACGGCGAGCGTCTCGTGTACCCCCGTGAGCCAGAAACCTGCGCTCGCGGCGTATCGCAGCTGCGTTTCGAGCTCAGTTGGCAGTCTTTCGAACCTGGTGGTCACCAGCTCGAGTTGCCTTTTCGCCCAAAGCTTCGCGGCGCTACCCGTGTTTCGAGCAACGCCGGAGTCCTCAACGCTTCCTGTTCACTGGCGAACGATCCTACGCACCTGACCGCCACCTTCGTAAGTTGTGAAGTAGAGTGCGCCGTCGCTGCCGAATTTCATGTGAATCGCACCTGATCCTGTTGCAAATGGCGCGGCTGTTCCACTCCCCGTGTCGAGTGCAAAGATCGTGCGGCAGGCCAGATCGGCAAACAGATAATCGTTGTCGAAGTGATCCGGCCAGTTCGAGCTGTCAGGTACGAACGCGCCACCCGTAATCGTGCGGCAGCCTGACTGGTGTTGGTAGGCATGGATAGGCTCGACAAACCCCGAAGGCTGCGGGCAATCCGTCGTGCTACCAAGGACGCACGGTCCCTCTCGAATATTCCAGCCGTAATCCGCTCCGGGGGCTCCCGCGTTGATCTCTTCCCAAGCACCGCCACCAACGTCGTTGATGAAGAACTGCTGGCCGCTCGCATCGTCCGGATCGAAGGCGATGCGGAACGGATTACGAAGACCGGTTGCGTAAATCTCCTGGCAGATGAGCGAGGCTCCTCCTGGACCCGGGTCAACCGGTGGCGGACCGACCGGCCCCGGTTGATTGACTGGTTGGTCGATCGGTTGATTGACTGGTTGGTCGATCGGTTGATCAATTGGCTGGTCGGTTCCTCGCCTGGCTTGTCTCCTCTTCTGCTTTTCGGCGCGGCGGTCGGCCCTCTTTTTTTTCTTGGAATTGTTGCCCTTTTTGTGCTTCCCACCTCGCTTGTTCTTCTTTTTCTTCTTCTGCTGGTCTTGTTCCTGCTCAGTCTGCACCTGCCCGGGCTGCTGATTCTGATTCTGGGATGGAAGTACCGCATTGGGAGCCGCGCCCGTTGCAGCGCATTGCACGGTCCCTAGCCCTTGAAACGGATTTCCCGCCGGGATTCCGCCATGCCGTGCAATGCGCAGGATCTTGCCGTTCAGCGTGTTGAGCCTTCTCGCCGTATCAGGGGTTGAGCCGCCATCCCCAACTGAGACATACAGGAGCCCGTTGACGTCGAATTGAAGATCGCCGGCGTTGTGGTTGCTGCCTGGCGCCGCAATGTTGTCGATAAGGACGGTCTCGTTGGTGATGGCGCCGGTCGTGCCAACGGTGAAGCGGGAGACCCGGTTCGCTCGATTCGCCGGATCACATTCCCCGCCAGCCCCGGCGCGCGTGTAATAGAGATAAATGAATCCATTCCCCGAGAACGCCGGATCGACCGCGAGCCCGAGCAGCCCCATCTCACCCGTAGCACAGACCCTTCCTGAGAGATTCAGCACCGCTTGCGCGGAGCCGGCCCCATTCCAGCGGAAGAGCACACCCCCCTGAGTGGCGATCAGGAGCTCGCCATTCGGCAGCCAATCGATGGCGGTCGGGGCAGGCACGCCACTGATGACGGGTTGGTCCACGAACCCCGCGGGAACGGCGAAGTCCGCCGACGCATTCACCGGCCAGAGGAGGCCGAGAAT
>JAHWJF010000007.1:4662-14019 GCA_019348515.1 Chloroflexota bacterium
GCGCCGGCATCGATGCGCAGATTCGGCGTCTCTGGGATGTCCAGTCGGGTGATCTGTCCTGGCGACGGCATGAAGTTGCGCGACGGATCCTCCGCGTAAATCCGCGCCTCGATGGCGTGTCCACGCGGTCCTATCCCCTGCTCGGGAATTGAAAGGGGGAGACCCGCGGCAACGCGCACCATCTCCCGCACCAGATCGACTCCGGTGACCTCTTCCGTGACAGGATGCTCCACCTGCAGGCGGGTGTTCATCTCCAGGAAATGGAACTGACCGTCGTCGGTGACCAGGCACTCGATCGTGCCGGCGCTCTGGTAGCCCATGTGCCGTGCCAGCGCCACGCCGGATTCGCCCATCCGCTGCCGGAGCTCGGGGCTGATTCCCGGTGACGGAGTCTCTTCGACGATTTTCTGGAAGCGACGTTGCAGCGAGCACTCGCGCTCGCCCAGGTGGACGACCCTCCCAAATCGATCGCCCAGCACCTGAATTTCCACATGGCGCGGCGCGGGAGAAAAGAATTTCTCGACGTAGACTGTCGTGTCGCCGAAAGCCCGGCCCGCATCGCGGCGAACACCGTCGAGTGTGGCTTCGACCTCCTCTGGGCTATGTGCGACGCGCATACCATACCCGCCGCCGCCGGCCGCGGCCTTGATCGCGACTGGATACCCGAGCTCGTCCGCCACCGCGGCGATTGCGACGGCGTCGGACAACGGCTCTTCGGTCCCAGGAACAATCGGCACGCCGGCCGCCTTCGCCGCTCGCCGCGCGGCGATCTTGCTCCCCATTGCTTCGATGACCGCCGGCGGCGGTCCGATGAAGACCACGCCTTCATCAGCGCAGCGACGGGCGAACGTGGCGTTCTCCGAGAGAAAGCCATAGCCGGGGTGGATCGCCTGCGCGCCGGCCACGCGGGCGATTTCGAAGATGCGATCCTGGTTGAGGTAGCTCTGCGCCGGCATCGCGGGCCCGAGGTGAAACGCCTCGTCCGCCGCCTCGACGTGCACGGCGTCCGCGTCGGCATCGGAATAGACCGCAACCGACGGAATGTTCATCTCCCGAAGTGTCCGCGCGATGCGAACCGCGATCTCGCCGCGATTCGCGATCAGCACTTTTCGGAACAACGGTTCGGTCTGGGTCAAGGAGCTTCTCAACTAGGAAAAGCGGGCGATGACCGCACCGGTGTCTATCTCATCACCTTCGTTGACCAGAATCTCCGCAATCGTGCCGTCGCTTTCGACGGTGACCGGGATTTCCATCTTCATCGATTGCAGCGTCACCACGGGATCACCCGCGGAGACCGCGTCTCCGGCATTCACATGAACGGTCGCCACCAGACCCGGCAGCGGGCTGAGTACTTCGGCGGACATGGCTCCTCTCCCTTCCCTCGCGCGATAGCCGTGAAGACGAGTTAGACCGCAGCCGTCTGGCTGCCGACCGGGGCGATCTCGACCCCTGCCTCTTCCAGGCGTTGCCGGACGCGCCGCGCGATTTCACCCGAGTTCGGCGCATCCCCGTGAATGCAGATCGTCTGGACAGCGAGGTGCAACGTGTTTCCTTCGACCGTCCCAACCTCATCTTTCGTCGCCAGCTGCACCGCCCGCCGTGCCACTTGCTCGGGGTCCCAGGCACCCTTGTTGCGCTCGATGACGAGGCTACCGCTGTTGTCGTAGTTCAAGTCGACGTAGCCTTCGCGGATATAGCCGACCCCTGCCGTCGCCGCGAGCGCGGGCTCGATCTCGCCCATCCCAAAGAGGACGACGCCGTCTCCAAGCGCACCGACGGCACGCACCAGCGCAGCGGCAAGCGTCTCGTCGGCGGCGCTCATGGTATAGAAAGCGCCGTGCGGCTTGACATGCTGCAAACGGCCACCGGCGGCTTCGGCGAAGGCACGCAGCGCTCCCGCCTGGTACATGGCGTAGTCGTAGATCTCGTCCGGTGTCACCTGCATGCGACGGCGGCCAAACCCGAGCAGGTCTGGTAGCCCGACGTGGGCGCCGATACCAACGCCCTTCTCGATCGCCATCTCGACCGTCGTGCGCATCACCGCCGGGTCGCCACCGTGCCAGCCACAAGCGATGTTGGCTGAGGTGATCACCTCCATCAGCTCGACGTCATTCCCGAGCTGCCAACGCCCGAAGCTCTCGCCCATGTCCGAATTCAGGTCGATCGTGCGTGACATCTCAGACTCGCTCCAGACTGGTGTGGTCGATCAGGGCCTCAGTGACGCGGGCAAGATCCGCGGCTTCCTCGATTGATAATTCCTTGAAGCGGATATGGTCGCGTCCCGGCACCATCTGGCCCAGCTTCCACATCGAACCGTACGCGACCCCGGCCGCGCAGACGAATCCACCCAGGGTGGGACCATCGACGCAAAGGATGATGGGCTGATCACCGGAGATGTTCACGGCACCGACCGCGTAACCGTTGTCGAGGATATTGGAAGGATGCCCACCGGCGACACCGCCAGTCGTGCGGGACCACTGCCAGCTATGCGGCTCGAGCCGGTAACCCATTCGGTTCGAGTTACGGTCCAGCTTCCAGTTGTGACTGAAAAAATGGTCGTAGTCGTCCCACGTCCAATAGTCGGGCGCCGCCTGGGGCCCTGGCACCGCTTCCAGCTCCCACTCGGCGCTGTAGCGGGGGATGACCGAGGACTTGACCCTGCGTCCGGTAGCCTCGTCCAGACTGCCCGCCGGGCCCCCAACAGGGAGCCCATCCCCTTTCTTCAGAGCCCGGCCTTCAAGACCGCCGATCGCGCCGGGCACGTACGTAGCGCGGCTTCCTAGATAGGGCGGCACGTCGATTCCGCCGCTGACCGCGAGGTAGGACCGAAACCCCGGTCCAGCGACACTGCCGAGAGCGAGCGTTTGACCCGGTGTGACGCGATGGGATTGCCAGAGCTCGATCGGTTCTCCGTCGAGCTTCGGCTGCATGTCCGCGCCGGCCAGCGCAATAACCGCGTCCTGGTTGAACCGGGCCTGGAAATTGCCGGCAGTGATCTCCAATCCAGCCGTTCCCGGTTCGTTGCCCACGAGCAAATTCGCCAGCCTAAACGCCAGGTTGTCGAATGGACCCGCTGGGCAGATCCCCTGATCCAGCAATCCCTGCCGGCCCGGGAAATCCTGGACCGTTGTCTGGATGCCCCCTTCGAGCACCTCGATCATGCGTTCCTCTCCCGTCGTTCTCTCCACATTGTCTTACCGTTAGGGGACCGGAGTACGCTCGGCCGCCGCTTGCTGCCGCTGCCGGAAGGTTTCGGTCTCCGGCTTGATCTCCTCTCGTCGCGCCAGATAGGCGCCGACGTCCAGGGTCCCGTCGTTGATCTGGTACTCGTAGGAGCCGTCGTACACCTGCTCGCGCAGCGCGATCAACTCGTCGTCGTTCACCCGGGTGAAGGAGACCTGGTCGCCGGGCCTCATGAGGATCGGATTGTCCTTGAAGGCGGGATTGCGCTGCTGGGCATCATAGATCGGGATGGTGCGTCCGATGAGCTGATACCCGCCCGGGGACGGCACGGGATAGATGGCCAGACACGGCCCGGCGATGCCGACCGCTCCTTCCGGTGTCCAGGGCCGGGTGGGGTTGTACTTCGGGATCACGACCGCGTAGCGTGGATCGAGTGGGAACATGAATGGCAGGCCAGGGAAGAAGCCGTTGGCCGCATTCCACCACGGCGTCGCCATCAAGTACTCGATGAACTCCTCAGCATCCCGCAGTCCGTTGTACTCGGCGGCATAGTCGATGTTGTTGCCATTGCGGATGTTCGGTGCGTCCTTGCGGATGAACTGCACGTATTTGGCGATGTCCGCGCGCGTCCACTGGTCGTTGACGGCCAGCGGCAGGTTGATCTCCCGGCTGGGAATGGCGAGATTCTCGACGGGGGGCAGCAAGGCGTAGAGCCGATCGACCTCCGCGATGAGATCGTTCGGCCGCAGCACCGTGCTGTCGTAGTGGATGAGGATCGAGCGCAGCGCCGGAATCGTCTCGATCACACCGCTGACGGCGGTGTCTTTGAGGGCCTGGTTCAGACCCAGGACGCGAAAGTTCAGTGTCAGGTCGAGCTCCATCGGCCCGAACTCGACCAACAGGAAGCGATCGCCTGCCGATCGGTAGACCGCACCCGGCCGGCCGTCCTGGGCCGGGGTCTCCGCCAGGAGCGCCGCATTCGCCCGTCCATTGGCCTGGCCCACTGTCACCTCCTCTGCTTCTGGTTCATGCTGTCGTTCATACCATTCTCGCGGATTATTTGCCCCGGCGCGACTCCCCGCCAAGAGTGTGAAGGGGACGGGTAGTCATCGCGGACCGAGCAGTGACCGATCTGCTCACGATCGCCAACCCCGTCGCGATCTTACGGCACGGCAGTTGCCCTCGTGGAAAGCGGTCGGCATTCTCCTTGCGAGGTGCTGGCGTGGGAAAAGCTGAGCGCCCGCAGCCGACCGACGAATTCACGGGAAGAGGTGGACCACGAACGATGACTGGTGAGGTGGAGACACGGGAGGCGCCTGTGCTGCCGAGGCTGGAGACAGGTGTTCCCGGCCTCGATACGGTTCTCAGCGGGGGGTTGCCGGTTGGCCGCACCTGCCTCGTAACCGGGTCACCTGGTACAGGCAAGACCACGCTGGGCAGTCAACTCGCCTTTCACCATGCGGCGGCAGGGGGCCGCGTGGTGGTCGCCACTCTCGTCTCCGAGACGCACGACCTGATGCTCGCTAACTTGCGCGGGTTTCGCTTCTTCGATCCTACTCTCGTCGGTGACCGGGTGCACTACCTCAATCTTTTTGACGCCCTGGTGGAGGAGGGTCTGGACGGCGTAGTTGCGTCCATTCGTCGGGTGCTACGCGACACTGGTGCCTCGCTCCTCATCATCGATGGAGCAGCAGCCATCGAGGACGTGGCGGCCTCCCGGATTGCGCTGCGACGTTTCGCCCAACAGCTGCAAGCCCAGGCAGCCGTCCTCAGCGCCACGACCGTCCTTCTCACCGGCCATGGCCGGGATGAGCTGGGGATTCTCGGCGCTCACGTCGATGGGGTGCTGGTGTTGGCCAACGAGCTGATGGGGGCCCGTCACGAGCGGCACCTGGAAGTGCTCAAGCTCCGCGGTGGCCAGCACGTGACCGGGATTCATCAGTTCACCATCAGCGGCAACGGTCTCACGGTATTCCCACGCCTGGAATCAGTCGCCGGCGCGTACCGCCCGCCGGAAGCTCCCCAGGAGCGGTCGGGACTTGGCACCGGTGTGCCCGGTCTGGATGCCATGCTCGGCGGCGGGTTGCTGCCGTTATCCAGCACGCTCGTCATGGGTACGCCGGGCGCCGGCAAGACATTGCTCGGTCTGAGCTTCCTGATGGAGGGCGCCAACCGGGGGGAGCGCGGTCTGATGGCCGGGTTCCATGAGACGGAGCCAGACCTGATCGCTACGGCGGCGGGAATTGGCCTCGACCTGCGGAGGGCTGTGGAGGCGGGACTCATCCGCATCTTGTGGCACCCACCCCTCGAGCTCTCGGCCGATGCCTGGGCGTGGCGACTGCTCGCGGGAGTGAGTGAGCACCGGCCCCATAGGGTCTTTGTTGATGCCATCACCGATATCCAACGCTTCATCGCGTCGCCACAGCGGATGCCAACCTACGCCGCGGCCCTCACGAACGAGCTTCGCGCTCGGGAAGCCACGGCCCTCATCGCCGCGGAGATCGACGCCTACGTCGACGATCAGTTGGTTGTTCCCGTGCCGGCCGCCTCGGCCACCATGGACAATGGCATCTTGCTTCGTCAGGTCGAGCTGCGCTCGTCCCTCCGTCGCCTGGTCTCGGTCCTGAAGGTCCGGCAGCTGGGATCTGATCCCGCGATCCGCGAGTTCGTTGTCGGTGACCAGGGAATTGCCGTCAGTGGTCCGTTCGCGACCTCTTCAGGGCTCCTCACCGGTCGCGGGACTGAGGGATCACCTTCCGGAGATGACGCTCCGTGAAGAAAGTCCTCGTCGTGGACGATGAACCGGTCATCCGAGCCGTCGTGCGTGACGTTCTACGCGAGGAAGGGTACGCGGTCGTCGAGGCTCCGGATGGCCGCACCATGCTGGAGATCCTGGCGCGGGAGTGCCCGGACCTGGTGTTGATGGATGTGATGATGCCAGGCCTCGATGGGCGGGAGGTCTTCCGCGTCTTGCGCTCGCGGGAGGACTTGCCAGAGATTCCCGTCGTGATGATGAGCGCCGCCGCCACGGCAGACCGGTTGGATCCCTCCATCGCCGCCTTCCTGCCCAAGCCCTTTGACCTCGATCAACTCATGGAGACGGTGGCGGATTTGATCGGTCATCCCAACCCCGACGGCGACCGGTAAAGCGCTGTACCAATGCCTTGGCGCGGCATCACCCGCTGCCGAGACGCCGAACGCTTCAGCGAATGCCGCCGAAATCGATTACCGAACCGGCGCATCAATTCCGATCTAGCGCAATTGGCTGCTTTCCGCCGGCGCCGCGGAGTCGATCTGGCGGGCCGCTCGCAGACCCGACTCGATCGCTCCTTCCACCCAACCACTCTTCATGGTCGTGAAATCTCCGGCGAAGTGCAGGCGGTCCTCGGGCCTGGTCCACTCCTCGATCATCCAGCCACCACCCACCGGCGGTCCACCGAACGAAGCGCGGATCCACGGTTGCTCCGGCCAGGCGAAAACCTGGGTGCCGATTACCTCGTCGAAGAGATCGGGCATATCGGCTCGGAACGCGGTCACGACTTCTGCGGCTCGACTCGCTCTTGGGCGGGCGAGCACAGCCTCAGCATGTGCGTCGTTGAGATAGAAGAACGCATTACCATGTCCGCCCGGCTCGTTGCCCGTGATGTCGATGACCCGTTCCCACGAACGATCGCCACCGGCCATTGGCCAGCCGTGGACCCCCTGTGCTATCCACGACGGGGTTCTAGTCTGTACGATGACCTTGACCGTGTTGCCCCACTCCATCTCATGAAACATTCGGTGCTTTCCATCCGACCAGCGGGGACGGACGTCGACCTCCTTCAGCACGGTAAACGGGATGGTCGAGATCACGGCGTCGCCGGCGAACTCGCGGCCGCGCTCCACCATGACCCGCACCCGCGAGCCTGTTTGGTCAATGGCCTCGACGGGCGCGTTGATGACGATCCGTTCGCCGAGAATGGAGGCAATCGCCTGGGGCAAGAGATCATTGCCACCCCGGACGCGAAAGAGATTCTGATCACCAAAGTGATAGGCCAAATCCGGCATCGAGCCGAGCGCCGGCGAGCGGCTGGTGAACGTCCCACCATGCGCGTCGAGCAGCGCTAGGAACGCCTCCGATCCTCCCGCGTCTTTGACCAGATCGCGGAGGGTGAGCTGGTCCAGGCGGCGTAATGTGGCGGCATCCGGCCAGCCCGGATCGAGGACGGTTTCTGTATCCAGGCCACTCATGTACAAGTACCGGTTCAGGTTGGACGACACGCTAACACCCCGCTCCGCACCGGCCAGGTCCCACGGCCAAGCGGCAAGATCGGCTGCGTCGGCGGTCTTGCCGTCGATAAGGTAACGCGGCAATCCGTCGTTCAAGCTGATGACTGGCAAGTCGAATCGGCGAAGGTACTCCAGGACGAGGGGCATGTTCGACCGAAAATGCCCACCCCCGGCCTCCGTAAACTGCCCGCCCGCGAGCGCAACGGAGATCAGCCGCCCACCGACTCGGTTCTGGTACTCGATCACCGTAACGTCGTGGCCCCGGCGGTGAAGTGAAAGTGCCGCCGTCAGCCCCGCCATACCCGCCCCGAGCACCAGGATCTTTTTCGGCGCCGTGGCGAGGTCGGCCGGCCCGGACTGAGCCCGGCCACTTGCCGGCAGCGTCACGGAGGCCATGAGGCTGCCTACCGCGCCGGCAAGAAAATGGCGGCGGGTCAACCCGGCACCTGACGATTCTCGGGAATGCTTCACAGGCTCACGCTCAATTGTCACCCGCGTCCGCTCCCGCGTGCACCGATCATCGTCCGTGGGCATGCTGACGGTATCCGAGGCGTCCATCACGGCTTTGCCTGGCAAAGCTGATCGAGTCCGGCGACCACGACGAAGCTTGTCCGACGTGCGCCAAGCGTTCCATTGGTCAACCGGAAACCCGGCAGGATTGTCCCATACCCGTTGCCGCATGCATGGGAAGCATGCGGCAGGCGATCCATCTTGACAGGCGTGAGCATCGCGCCGATGATCTCAACGCTAAACATGAAACGGTAGTCACGGGTCCGAGACACACGGGAGGAACCCTATGTCTAATCGATCGCGCTGGCAGCGCATTGGCGGGTTGGCACTGGCGGCAGCGCTGGGCGCCGGCACACTGCTCGGCAGTGCTGGGAGCATCGGGTTCGCGCAGGAGGCCACGCCTCAGACCGGCTCCGCCGAAAACCTGGCGACGGAGAACTGGACCTGGCCGGTCGAATGGGTCGTCAATGAAGAGAAGCAGCCGGCCATGTACGAACCAATCGACCCGGAGTCGATCACCGAGGCATGGAACATCTGCGTGTCGTTCCCGCACCTGAAAGACCCCTACTGGCTCGGCGCCAACTACGGCATCGCCGAGGAGATCCGGCGCGACGGAGCCACCATGCTGCTGCTCGAGGCCGGTGGGTACACGGAGCTCGACACGCAGCTCAGCCAGATGGATGACTGCGTGGCGCAGGGCGCCGACGCCATCATCCTGGGGGCGATCAGCGCCGATGGCGTCAACGCCAAGGTCGAGGAGATCGTCGCCAGCGGCATCCCGGTCATCGACTTCGTCAACGGGGTCAATTCTCCGGAAGTCTCAGCGCACGCGCTGGTCAGCTTCTATGACATGGGACACGTGACCGGCACCTATATGAAAGAGAACCTGGTTACCGGCGATGAACCGGTCCAGGTTGCCTTCTTCCCCGGCCCACAGGGCGCCGGCTGGACTGATACGGCGTACCAGGGTTTCCTTGACGCCACCGAAGGGACCAACATCGAGGTCGTCTCGACCAAGTGGGGCGACACCGGACGCGATATCCAGCTCGCGCTGATCGAGGATGAGCTGCAGGCGAACCCCGACATTGACTACATTGTCGGCAATGCCCAGGCTGCCGTTTCCGGCGTCCAGGCAGTGCGCGAGGCCGGTCTCGAGGACTCCGTCAAGATCCTAGCCTTCCATCAGAATCCGCCTGTCTACGACGGGCTTGCCGCCGGCGACCTGACCGGTTCGGCGAACGACCACACCGTCATTCAGGGCCGCATGGCGGTGGACATGGCCATCCGCTTGCTCGAAGGCCAGACACTCGAGCCCAGCAATCGGGCCGGCCCGGTAATCACCATGATGACCCCGGACAACCTCGAGACGGAGTTCGTTTGGGAGTCGACCTTCGC
>JAHWJF010000007.1:14119-20852 GCA_019348515.1 Chloroflexota bacterium
CTGTGCTATCGGAAGACGTTCAGCCTCTGCTTGTCGAAGAATCCGATTCCGTTGAGCTTCTCCGTCTATCGTCCATGAGCAAGCGCTTTCCTGGCGTCCAGGCGCTGCGCGACATCGACTTCAACCTCCGGTCGGGCGAGGTTCATGTTCTGTTCGGAGAGAACGGCGCCGGCAAGAGCACTCTTATCAACATCATCGCCGGGACATTTCCGCCGGACGAGGGGAAGATGACACTGCGAGGGCGGCCGCTGCGTCTGCATTCACCTCACCACGCGCGGCAGCTGGGCATCAACGCGGTCTTCCAGGAGTTCTCGCTGGTGCCGACGCTGTCGGTCCAGGACAACCTGTATCTGGGGCGGGAGCACACCCGAGCGGGCATTCTGGACAAGGCTGCTATCGCTCGCGGAACTATGGAAACGCTCGAACTTCTCCAGTTTCACATCGATCCCAAGGCTCAGGCCGGCAGCTTATCGCGCGCGGAGCAGCAGATGGTCGAGATCGCGAAAGCGATCCAGGGCAAGCCATCGATTCTGATCCTCGACGAGCCAACGGCATCGTTGACAGAGAACGAAGCAAATCATCTCTTCGCGCTGATCCGGCGCTTGAAGGAGGACGGACTCGGCATCATCTACATCACCCACCGCATGCAGGAGATCCGCCGCGTCGCCGATCGAGTGACGGTCCTTCGTGATGGTCAACTCGTGGCCACGGTCGCGGCTAGTGATGTCACTGAGTCCAGCCTGGTCGAGTTGATGACCGGTCACGCAGTCGACGCCCTCTACCCCTCCATCGCCTTTCAGCCGGGCCAAGTCATGCTCCAGACTGTTGGCCTCACGCTAACTAGCGGCCGCGTTCAAGATGTCTCCATCGACGTGCGGGCCGGCGAGGTCGTCGGATTGGCGGGCCTGATCGGCTCCGGCAAGTCGGAGATCGGCCGCGCTGTCTTCGGACTTGAATCGATCGTGCGCGGCAGCGTCGTCATCGGAGGCGATGTCGTGTCGCACCCGACACCTCGCGGCATGCTCGACCGAGGTGTTGTCTACATTCCGCCCGACAGGCGCGAGGAAGGGCTCGTCGCCATGCGCCCGGTCCGCGAGAACATGTCTCTGGCGGCGCTAGGTCTTCCAGTGTTCAGCCGGTTGGGGTTCCTGCGGCGCCGGCTCGAAGGCCAAACTGTACGAGAGATCGCCAAGCGCCTCAATCTCCGTCCGCTCAACGTCGAGCGTGAGGTGGCCTATTTCTCGGGGGGCAACCAGCAGAAGGTTGTGCTCGGTCGGGGACTGGCGCGGGATGTCAAAGTGTTCATTTTCGACGAGCCAACGACCGGGGTTGACGTCGGTGCCAAGGTCGAAATCTACGGGTTCATGAAAGAGCTATGCGAGCGCGGTGCGGCCATTTTGCTCATCTCCTCTGACCTCCCCGAGCTGCTACATCTAGCGAACCGCTCATATGTCATGCATCGGGGCAAAGTGCGGGCAGAGCTCGTTGGGCCAGCACTAACCGAAGAGGCCGTGCTGGCGAACTTCTTCGACCTTGATGCCGACGCGGCATGATCTCACTCTCATGGATCCAAACCGACTGGCCGGGACAGGATGATCGCGGTCGCGTTAACGATGGATGGAGATCATGACGACGGCGCCAATGCAGCGGAAAGTGCTGAGATCGAATCGGTTCGCCGATCTCACGCGCGCCATCTTTTCGTCGGTCGGCATCTTGCCGATCCTACTGGCCGTGGTGATCCTCTATTTTGCGTCGCAGGAGAGCCGCTTTTACGGCACCGCGAATCTCACCAACGTGCTCCGCCAGTCAACCTATCTCATCATCGTCACCCTCGGGCAGGCTCTAGTGCTGATCAGCGGTGGCTTCGATCTCTCCGTGGGTGCCGTCATCGCGGTCACGAGCGTCGTCTCGGCCCGCTACATGTCGAGCCATTACGCGGCAAACCCGAACAGCGAATTGACCTCGGTCCTGGTCGGCGTTGGGGTTGGGCTCCTGGTCGGTGTGGTCTTCGGCCTCGTCAACGGCATCGGCGTCGCGCGTTTCCAGGTGTCACCCTTCATCATGACCCTCGGCATGGCATCGGTCGGCACCGGATTCGCGCTCTACTACACCGGGGGATCGCCGGTCAGCGGCATGCCGCCGCTCTTCACCCGGGAGATCGGCACCGGGCGCTGGTTCGAGATCCCCGTCCCCATCTATGCCGCGATCGCCGCCACCATTCTGGTGCTCATCCTGGTCGGATCGACGTCTTGGGGACGGTATCTCTATGCCATCGGCGGCAACACCAAGGCAGCCTTTCTCTCCGGCATCCCGGTCGGGGTCTATACAGCCTCGGTCTATGTTATGTGCAGCCTGCTGGCGGCCATGGCTGGTCTGCTACTCACCGCCCGTACCTCGTCTGGTGAACCGAATCTCGGTGGCCAGTACCCACTGGAGTCGATCACAGCTGCGGTGATCGGCGGCATCTCGTTGCGCGGTGGCGAAGGTCGGATCATGGGGGCGGTGCTTGGCGCGCTCTTTATCACCATCCTCACCAACGGCATGAACCTCATCCGCATGGCGTCCTACTTCCAGACCATCGCTATCGGCGCCATTCTCATTCTGGCGGTCATCTTCGACCGGCTCCGCGATCGCTGGCGCGTCTGACCGCGATAGGGTCACGGAGGAGATGGAGACCAGTATGGAGACGCGCCCCACGGTCGGCATCGCGGGTCTGGGCCGGATGGGTCACCCCATCGCGGCCAATATCCTTGACGCCGGGTTTCCAACCGTGGTCTGGAACCGCACCCGGGACAAGGCGGCCGGTCTGCTTGAACGCGATGCGACGTGGGCTGAAACTCCAGGAACACTAACGCAGGCCACAGACATCGTGCTCTCCAGCCTGGCAGATCCCACCGCGGTCGAGTCGGTCTACTTCGGACCGGATGGGCTACTCGATCGCGCGCGCTCTGGGACGATCCTCGTCGACCTCTCGACCGGTTCCCCGGCAACGGCCCGTCGGATCGCGGCGGCGGCCAGGGAGCGCGGCGCCGCCTTTCTCGATGCCCCCGTGGCCGGATCAATCAAAGCCGCCACCGAAGGCCAGCTCGGAATCATGGTTGGCGGCGACCGCGCGGCGTTCGAGCGCTGCCAGTCGATCTTTTCGACTATCGGCAAGGCGGCGTTCTACCTTGGAGCGAGCGGTAGTGGCGCGACCATGAAGCTGGTCAGCAATGCGATCTTGGCGACTATGGTGCAGGCGCTGGCGGAAGGCGTTGCCCTGGGCGAGAAGGCGGGCCTCGACCTGAGCGATATTTTCACGGTGCTCGGCGCCTCGTCAGCCGCGGCGCCCGTGGTCGCAGCCAAGGCCGCCACGGTCACCGAGCGCACCTACCTTCCCGCCGCCTTCACCCTGGCCCTGATGCAAAAGGACCTCTGGCTGGTCCGCAGTTTGGCCAACGAGCTCCAGGTGCCGATGCCGGCGACCGCCATCGCCCACGACATGGTCCTGGCCGCCAATGCGACGGGCAAGAGCGGGTTCGACTTCTCCGCGGTAGCGTTGCTTATGGAGGAGCTCGCGGGAACAGGCGAGTCGTCACCCGAATAAGCCAGTGACGCGACACAATGCATGTGTCGTTCTGAGCCTGCGGGCGAAGGATCTCGTCGTCAGGGAACCAACACGGCGCTGAGCCGAGATGCTTCGTTCCTCAGCATGACCCCCTCTCCATGTCGCAGCGCTCGGCGCACCCTGGAGCCAACCGTGTCTTGCAAGGCACCAGGATGCTGTCGTCTCAAGCAAGAGAGACGTCAGCGGCGGAGGCGAAAATCGCCTCCGCCGCTGATTCAGCTTTACGCTCCGCTGCAGCTAGCTGTTTCGGTCGTCCGCGAAGCCCACACCGTCCTCGTCCTCACGCCACACCGGGAGGGCCGCGATCAGAGTCGTGGACGCCGGAGCGGGTGAGGTCGGGATATGACCGACGCCCGTCGAGGGGACTCGCGTCACTCGAACCTTGCCACCGCGACCGCCGCCGCCTCCACCCCTGGCCGGCTTGCCGGATGGGGCCGAGATAGTCTTGCCCGGCTTCGCGGGTTTACCCGGCTTCGCCGGCTTCGCTGGCGCCTCGGGCACGTAAACCGGGGCCGCCGGGCCGGCGCAGATGTTGCCGACTTCGATCGTGTTCCCCTGGTTCCCGCCGGAGTTGATGTCGTCGATGACCACGATGCCGCCG
Source organism: Chloroflexota bacterium (assembly GCA_019348515.1). Taxonomy (GTDB): domain Bacteria; phylum Chloroflexota; class Chloroflexia; order Thermomicrobiales; family UBA6265; genus JACCXM01. Next base: position 18,328 of record JAHWJF010000007.1, read on the forward strand.
TTGGCACTGGCGCCAGCAATCCCGCCGTTGCCGGCCGAGGCGCTGTCGCCGCCGAAACCGGCGCCGTTGCCACGCGCTCCGAGCCCGTATAGGCTACGGATCGGTCCACCGCCGCCACCACCATCATTGCCAGCTGCGGCGGCGAGGTTACCGCTGCCGCCGGAGGCGTCGGAGATCGCCGTGCCACCGCTCGCGTCGATGTCGATGTTCGTGCTGTTGTCGACATTGCCGCCGTCGATAAAGACCGGGCCGGCTCCACATTCGCCATAGGCGCCGACACCACCGATGTTGCCGACTTCGATCGTATTGCCCCGGTTGCCACCGGAGTTGATCGCACCGATAACCACGATGCCGCCGTCCGCGCTGGCATTCGCGCGACCACCATTACCGGCCGAAGCGATGTCGCCGACCCTGCCGCGCCCGCCGAGACCGTAACGGCTCTGGATCAGCCCGCGCAGCCCTCCTCGACCGTCGTTGCCACGACCACCTTTGTCGTCATCATCGTCGCCGGTCGCCGCCGCCAGGTTGTCGTTGCCGCCTGACGCATCGGCGATCGCGGTCCCGCCGCTCGCGTCGATATCGATAGTGGTGCTGTTGTCGACGTTACCACCGTTGATGGAGACCGGGGCTCCAGAGCCACCACAGATGTCGCCGACCCCGATCGTGTTCCCCTGGTTGCCACCCGAGTTGACCTCGTTGATGACGACAATGCCACCGTTGGCGGTCGTCCCAGCGACCCCGCCGTTGCCCGTCGAGACGAGGTAGCCGCTGTCACTCACACCCAGGTTGCCACTACCACCGGAGGCATCACCGATGGCCGTCCCGCCGCCGGCGTCGATATTGAGGTTCAGGCTGTTATCAACGGTGCCGCCGTCGATGGATGTCGATCCGGCTCCGCATTCGCCATACCCGCCGCCACCGATGTCACCGACCCCAATCGTGTTCCCCTGGTTGCCGCCGGAGTTGATCTCGCCGATGACCACGATGCCGCCGTCCGCGCTGGCATTCGCGCGCCCGCCATTACCGGCGGACGCGCTATCGCCACTGCCGCCGTTCAGCGCCGCGACGCGGCTGGCGGCGAGGCCCATGCGATGCCGGTTGTTCTTGCTCCCGCCGTTGTTATTACCGCCGTTGTTACCGCCACCACCGTTATTGCCGCCGCCGTTATTGTTTCCTCTGGATTCGGCGTTCGCGCCGCCGTTGCCGTTGCTGCCGCTATTGGTGTTCTTGTTGTCCGACTTATCGTTCTTCCGGTCCTCTTTCTTGGCAGCCTTGCGGTCGAACCTTTTCTGTTCGATGACACTGACATTGCCGTCGCCGTTGATATCGGCCCTCTGCGCGAGTTCGGCGCTGTCACCAGACCCGGAGCCATCGCCCTCAGCAGAGGCGGCATCGGTGTTGCCAGCCGAGTTCCCGGAAGACCGCGACTCGCCGCTGGTGTTCTGATTGGCCGCGGACTGCGTTCCAGACGAGTCGCCGCTTGTCCCAGCGCCAGAGCCGCCACTCGGCTCGCTCGTAAGTTCCTGGACCTGGCCGTCAGTATTCTCGTTGTTGGCGCTGTCGCCTCGGCGGCCGCTCCGACCACCGTCATTCCCGGAGCTGTCGTCGCTGGCGGTGGCGGTGGTGTCGTCCACAGCTTCCGCTGCGCCTTCCGATCCGGCAGCGGCGGTGTCTCCGCCAGCAGCGGCGCCTCCGCCGCTGTCACTAGGCTCCGTAGCGCACGCGTTCGCGTTGAAATCACAGTTCTCGAAGATGTTGCCATCGAGCGGATTAGGCGCGGTCTCGGCGCTCGTCTCTTCGACGGTGCCTTCTTCGACGGCGCCCTCTTCAACGGTGTCTTGGGTCTGGCCGTCACCAGCACCATCTTCACCGCCGCCGCTGCCGGAATCACCGTCAGCACCGCTGTCGCCGCCACTCTCACCCCCGTCGGTTGCCGATTCAACCGGCGGGGCCTCGCTGGGCGCTTCCCCAAGCGCGGTCAGCGCGGCATCACTCTGGAGGGCCGGATTGGCATTTGTCTCAACTGGAGCGATTGTGGTCGCGACATCCGTCGTGGGCGCCGCCGCTGCCGCTGCGGCCTCTGCTTCGGCCGCCGCCGCTGCATCGGCCTCTGCTTGCTGGGCCGCCGCCGCATCCGCCTCTGCCTGGGCCTGCGCCGCCGCATCAGCTTCCGCTTGGGCCTGTGCCGCCGCGTCGGCTTCCGCCTGCGCCGCGGCTGCCGCGTCGGCTTCCGCTTGCGTGGCCGCCGCGGCATCCGCGGCAGCTTGCTGCGCCGCAGCATCGGCCGCGGCCTGCTCAGCGGCGATCGCCGCCGCTTCCGCGGCGGCCTCCTCAGCGGCAGCCGCTGCCGCACCAGCCGCGGCTTGCTCAGCCAGTGTCGCCTCATCCTGTGCCAGTGCTGGAACAAGCGACCCCGCCACCGTTCCCGTGGCGAGGACCAGCGCGAGCGCCCAGCGCAACCAGACGCGCGGGGCCTTCGTCGGTTCAGACATTCCCTCTTCCTCCCCATCAACCCTTGAGGCTTA
>JAHWJF010000150.1 GCA_019348515.1 Chloroflexota bacterium
CGATCGCCAAGCTGGCCGCTTATCACCAGGGATTCGGCCGCAACGTCCTCATCGCCGCGGGTGACACCTTTCGCGCCGCGGCCATCGACCAGTTGAAAGTCTGGGGCGAGCGAGTGGGCGCGCCGGTTATCGCCCACGAGCAGGGCTCCGATCCCGGGGCCATCGTCTTCGACGCCATGCAGGCGGCGCACGCGCGCGGCGTCGACGTGCTGATCGTGGATACCGCCGGGCGGCTGCACACCAAGCACAACTTGATGGCGGAGTTGTCAAAACTGCGCCGCATCATGCAGAAGACTGTCCCCGAGGCGCCCCAGGAGACGATCCTGGTCATCGACGCCACGACCGGCCAGAACGGTCTGGTGCAGGCGAAGGAGTTCGCCAGCGCCGTCGATATCTCCGACATCCTGATTGCTAAGCTCGATGGCACCGCCAAAGGCGGCATCGCCTTCTCGGTCGCCCGCGAGCTAGGTACGCCGATCGCGTACGTGGGGACGGGTGAGAAGGCAACCGACCTCGCCGAGTTCCGGCCGGATACCTATGTCGATTCCCTCTTCTTCGGTGAAGGCGAAGGGTTCTGATACGCTGAAAGAGGGCGACCGTAGGGCACTGATTGGGGCTCTCCATCACGTTTCACGCGGAATCCGCATCACAGATCCCCCGTAACACATCGGTACGCTAACCCTGGATGAGGACTACGTCGTAGGTCTCCACCTGCTGACGCCGATCGCGTGGGGCGACATCTTGGCAGAACGGCGGCCGCGGGCTGCCAGTATCGCGTGGTAGATTGCCGAAGCTTCGATCTGAAAAACCGATCGTCTGCTGAGAACCTGTGTCATGCCGTAGGCCGGAGGACGTACCTCAATCCCTGGCGGCACCGCGCGTGGAACGTAAGGAGAGGTGCGATGTCGCTACTCGATCTGTCGACTCCTCGATCGAACCGGTTCGTTGCTGCTTCGCCTGCTTCGCGACGGCATCAGCTGTCTCGTCGCCGGATGCTCGGTGGCACACTCGCGACTGCCGGGCTGGCGGCGTTGGGCCAGGGAGCCCGAGGCGTCGGATCGGCGCCGATCGGACACGCGTCACCGGGCCCGGCCTCGGTTGGGGCGGAACTCGTGGAACCCGCGGTCCTATGCAGTGCGGCCGGGCGGCTAGATTTGACCCTCGACGCGGGGTTCGGTCCCGCCATGATGGGGGGTCGCGCGGTCACCACCTACAACTTCAATGGTGAAGTCCCCGGCCCAACGCTGCGCCTCCGCTCCGGGGAGACGTTGGGAGTCACGCTCACCAACCAGTTGGATGAACCGACCAATCTGCACACCCACGGGTTGCATGTCTCCCCCGCCGGCAACAGCGATAACGTCTTTGTGCACCTCATGCCCGGCGAATCCTTCGCCTACGAATACGCGATCCCGCAGGACCGGACATCAGGGCTCTCCATCCCCGGGTTCTACTGGTACCACCCCCACCTGCACGGCGACAGCGCCGAGCAGGTCGAAGGCGGGATGGCGGGAGCCCTCATCGTCGAGGGCGAGCTCGACTATCTGCCCGCGATCCGTGATCTGCCGGAGCGGCTGCTCGTCCTGCAGGCGACCCAGTTTGACAATGGCGGCGTCGTGAAGACGTTTCCCGAAATGGATGAGATCGCCATCTTCGTGAATGGCCAGCCTCAGCCGGCAATCGCGATCGCTCCGGGCGAGACGCAGCGCTGGCGAATCCTGAATGCCAGCTCCTTCATGTTTGTGAATCTGGCCCTGTACGGTCATCAGTTGCACCAGATCGCGTCAGATGTCAACCCGCTCCGTGAGGTCTGGAGCCGTGATCAGATCCTCCTCACCCCAGGATAGCGGATCGAGGTGCTGATCCAGGGCGGGCCGGAAGGAGTCTACGCGCTCCACTCGCTTCCCTGGGGAGCCGATCTGGAGTTTCAAGCCCAGCCGGGCTTCCCCATCGCCACCCTAGTCAGCGCCGGTCCGGCCCAGACCGCCGAGCCCCTGCCGACGACGCTGATCGCGTTCGAGGATCTTCGCCACGCGACGATCGACCAGCGCCGCGAGCTCGTTTTCTCAGAGGACATGGATCCGTTTCGGGTCCTCATCGATGGCCGTATGTTTGATCCGAACCGGATCGATCAGACGGTCGCCCTGGGCGCGACGGAAGAGTGGCGGCTGCGCAACACCAGTCCTGACTGGCACCCATTCCACATCCATGTCAACGACTTCCAGGTAATGGAGATCAATGGGGAGCCGGTTGACGCCTACTCCTGGGAGGACACGACGCCCATTCCCGCCTTCGGGGAGATCGTCATCCGGACGCGCTTCCTCGACTTTCCTGGCACGTTTGTCTACCACTGCCACATTCTCGACCATGAGGACCAGGGCATGATGGGAGTGGTCGAGGTGGTTGAGTAGGACGGCGGGGCCACCAATGCCATAAGGGAGCGGGCCGGCACCGTGACGATGGCAGCGTTTCGTCCCCTTCATGGCAGAAGGGCGGTGCGCCGGATCGTGACCATGCTGGCTCGCTGGATCGAGGGATGCGCGCGAGCGCTGCTGGTCTCCGCGCTCATTGATGGCGCGAGGGAAGGGTTTGCGTCCGCTGACGAGTCAGGCTATCAACGAGCCGGATCGCCTCAGGAAACCTACCGCGGGGCCGACCACGCGCTTGATCCAGAACGCGCTGATCTACCATTTGCGGCGATCGCGGCGGCAACTGTGCTCAGGAGACGCTCAGACTCAAAGGGCTTCGGCAGAAACGGCACCCCGGGCAGGTCAACCCCAGTGGAGACCGCGCTCATGAGTACGACCGGAACCGCAAGCCTCCGACGTCGCAGACCTTGAACGAGCCCGGCGCCATCAAGTCCAGGCATCTTTACGTCCGAGAGAACCAGATCGATCTCTTCCGCTTCCATCTCCTGAAGGGCTTCCAGCCCGTCGGTCGCCTGCCGCACGGCGTAGCCCTCATCCTCGAGCATGCAGGCCACGACTTCTCGGATCGCCGGCTCATCGTCGACGACGAGCACGGTTGGGGGAGTAACCTGGGGATTCTGCGGATGCCGCGGGAGCTCTTCCATGATCTCTTCCGTCTGATCGGTGTCAGTCCTGATCGATACAGCCGCCCACCTTCTGTAGTCCTCTATACACAATCCGTGCCGCCGCATCCGGGTCAGGCGCGGCAAGCGCGACGATCTTCTCCGCTCCGGACCATTGGGTCTACGGGCTCGCCTACCCCACTTCCCTTGTCCCGGTGCTTCGTGATTTCAAGCTCACTCGCCTAAACTAGGTAGCAGATACCCTAGCACGCCAACACTTTATGACCCTTTCACTCAAAGAGGACCATCATGTTCGAAACCCTCACCGATCGTCTCAACGAAACCTTTGCCCGGCTCGGGCGCAAGGGCCGTCTCACCGAGCAGGACGTCGAGGATGCGATGCGCGAGGTGCGACGCGCGTTGCTCGAGGCCGACGTCAACTTCAAGGTCGCCAAGGACTTCGTCGCCGCCGTGCGGGAGCGCGCCGCCGGACAGGATGTCCTGCATTCGCTCACCCCGGCGCAGACGGTCATCGGGATCGCCAACGAGGAGCTGATCCGCGTCCTGGGTGAAGACGGGCAGGGGCTGATCCCGCCCGACCGGCCGCCCCAGATCCTGATGCTCGTCGGCCTCCAGGGGAGCGGCAAGACGACGCATGCCGCCAAGCTCGCCGTCCACCTGCGCAAGCAGGGACGCAATCCGCTGCTGGTCGCCGCCGATGTCTACCGCCCAGCCGCCATCAACCAGCTCCAGGCGCTCGGTAAGCAGATCAGTATCCCTGTCTACGAGGAAGGCACGGGCCGCAACCCGGTCGATATCGCCGCCAACGCATTGCAGTACGCCCGCGAGCGCGGCTACAACCCGATCATCATCGACACCGCCGGCCGATTGCAGATCGATGACCGTCTCATGCAGGAGCTGGTCGATATCCGGGACCGGGTGCATCCGACCGAAATTCTTCTCGTCGCCGATGCGATGACCGGCCAGGAGGCGGTGAGCGTCGCCCAGTCGTTCAACGAGCGGGTCGGGGCCAGCGGGTTGATCCTCACCAAGATGGACGGGGATGCGCGCGGCGGCGCGGCGCTCTCGATTCGCGCCGTCACCGGGGTGCCGATCAAGTTCATCGGCACCGGTGAAAAACTCGATGCTCTGGAACAGTTCCACGCCGACCGCCTGGCCGGACGCATCCTGGGTATGGGCGACATTCTCTCGCTCATCGAGCGCGCCCAGGAGACGACGACCGAAGAAGACGCGGTCGAGCTGCAGGAGCGGATGCTCAAGGGACAGTTCAACCTGGAGGACTTCCTGGAGCAGTTGCAAAAGGTCAAGCAGATGGGGCCGCTCAGTCAGCTTCTGGAGATGATCCCCGGGTTGGGCGCCCAGATGCGGCAAGCCAAGGCCGAGATCTCCGACGACGACTACAAGCGGATCGAGGCCATCATCTACTCCATGACCCCGGACGAGCGCCGCAACCCCGACGTCATTGGGCGACGGCGGACGGCGCGCATCGCCAAAGGGAGCGGCACCTCGATCCAGGAGGTGAAGCAGCTCATCAAGCAGTTCGGGGAGATGCAGAAGATGATGACGCAGATGGGCCGCATGGCCAAGAAGGGCAAGATGCCGCGCGGTCTGCCCTTCAATTTCGGGTAGCAGGGCCTACCAGATCGGCGAAAAGGCCGGCGAGCGCCTCCTCCGGGTCCTCCGCCAGCCCGGCGTGGACCGGACCTGGTTGCACAACCGTGCTCGCGGGCGCGGAGATCCAGCCGAACCGCTCGGCGGGTGGCAGCGAGGCGATCGCTCCCCCCGCGGGATCTCCCCCCGCCACCAGCTGGATGACATCGAGTTGTCGCTCGACGGCATCGACGTCGATTTCCGGCCACAGGGCGCGCAGCCGGTCGGCGTCGATCCGTGCCCGCACGCCGAGGAACTTCCGCGGTCGGGAAAAGAGCACGACCCCGACATTGACGAACTCTTCCCGCTCGACGCGGGGCACCACCCTGATGACCGTGTAGGCGAACGGCGCGCGCTCGGCCGCGACAGCCTCCTCACCCCCCGGCACGGCGCGCCTCCTCTGCCTCGTCGACCCAGCCGCGCGGTGTGGATAACCGCTGGAGGAGATGCGTCGCGTAGGCCTCGCGGTGCCGCTCGGGTGTGGGGAACGGCGACACGTTCTCCAAGAGTTCATCCGGAATCGTCTCAACCACCTCGCGCACGAGATCCTGGCTCAGGCGGGAAGCGAGACGACCGTCGGCATCCCGGATCGGCCCCGCGATAGGCAGCAGGACATGGTCGCGGACGACCGCAAAGCGCGCCCCGGCGCCCGCGGCGATGGCGTCGAGATCATCGCTCCAGCCGTGCTGGGTGTAGAGGGCGGCGCCGTGGTCGATCAGCCAGAGCTGGCGATGCCAGAGCAACAGGTTCGGATTGCGCGGTGTACGGTCGACGTTCGTGAGGAACGCATCGAACCAGACGACGTCGGCGGCGAGCTCGGGCGACACACCCGAGCCAAGCGGCGACCCAATCGGGAGGGAGCCCGGCAGGTAGTCCAGCCCGACATTGAGCCCCGCGCTCCGCTCCAGCAGATCCTGGATCTCGGGGTCCGGCTCCGCCATCCCGAGCGCCGGATCGAGCTCGACGAGGACCGGCTCCGGCACCGGCAGCCCCAGCGCCCGGCCGATCCCGGCGGCGATCAGCTCCGCCACCAGCGCCTTCGGACCCTGGCCCGCGCCATGGAATTTGACGACGTAGAGTCCGTCGTCGTCCGCCTCCATGATCGCCGGTAACGACCCACCCTCCCGCAGCGGGGTCACGTAGCGAAGAGCGCGCACCGTACGTAGAGGTGGAACGCGTGATTCAGGCGGCATAACATCATCCAAATGAAGCGCCCCACACCGATTGGGACGGTTGGGGCGCAGACGCACGCTGAGTAGGAGCGCACGCGATGCACAGCCTAGCAGATCGCTCACAACCAACTATTGGAGTCATCCCGCCTTCCGCATCGACCCACACGTCTTCACTCTCACCCGCTTACCTGCTACTGCGACCCGCCATCATCTCCACCCCGCGGCCGTGTCGAGTTGATCCCCTGCCCCGCAGGCACCAGCCCGCAGCGCCCGGATGCCGTCCGCATCCCCCCCCTACGTGGTCACCCTCGTTCGCGCTTCGCGCGTCAATCCCTGCTCGTTCCTCGCGCCATTCCGGGTTCAGGTCTTCGTCAGTTGCACCTCCTGGCGAACCAGGCGGCTCTTCTAGCGAGAGAACTCCGAGAAGAGGTCGCCGAGCGAGCGCTTGCCGATGAGTGAGGGCGTGGTATGCGGTATGCGAGCCGCAATGGTGTTCGCTGCTCGCGAGCATCGGGGCCCTCCTGAGCGGATCGAGCGATGAAGCGATTTCCCGGGAACTCCCTATCACGCCTGTTGCGGGCCAGCCGGGCCGTCCTGCTCCTCGTCCTGGCGGTGATCGCCGCGATGGCCATCTCGACGCTCGGAACCCTGGCCCGCCAGGAGACCCCGGCCGTGACCGGCGTGCCGGACCCCACCATTCGCGTCGTCCACGCTTCACCTGATGCGCCTGCCATCGACATCCTCGTCGACGGCCAACCCATCGCACTGGGTCTGGCCTTCGGCGAGGCGTCGGAATACGCCGCGCTCTCGCCTGGTGACCATCAGCTTCAGGTGGTGCCCACCAACGGCGGCGCGCCGATCATTGAGCAGACGATCACGGTGGTCGGGTGGGGGGCCTACATCCTGGCCGCCATTGGACCGCTGGCCGATCGCCAACTGCAATTCAACGAGGTCGACGTCACGCAGACTAACGCAGGCCAAGCCCGGGTGCGCCTCCTCAACGCCGTGCCGGATGCACGAGAGATTGGCATCGGCGGCGCCGGCAGCGACGAACTGATGGCTGATGGGGTGGCGTTCCGTACGGTCTCGGGCTACCAGAATGTCACTCCCGGCACCTACGACCTGGAAGTCCGTGCCAGCGACACCGGCGAGACCCTCCTACAGGCATCCGGGGTGCGCATCGGGGCCGGGCAGGTCTATGACGTCATCGCGCTTGGGCGGGCATCGGATGGACCGATCCACCTCCTGTCCCTGATCACGCCGGTCGCCACCGCCTGCAGCCAGACCCTCGGTATTGGCCAGGCGACCAACAGCTGTCTCCGGGTGATTCACGCGGCGCCGGATGCCGGCACGGTCGATGTCCATGCCGGCGCAGCCGTGATCGCCCAGGGACTCGAGTTTGGCGCCGCGTCCACCTTTGCCGCGGCTCCCAATGGCCTACAACCGTTACGAGTCGTTCCACCCGGCGAGCCCGTCGATCCGGCGATCGTCGACGAGCAGGCGATCGTCGACACGACACTGGATCTGGCCGCCGGGAGCGCCGCGCAGATTGTCGTCAGTGGCCTGGGTGAAGACCTGCAGGCGACGATCGCTGGCGTTGACCTGCGGGCGCTGCCAGCGAACCAGGCACGGGTCCGGGTGGTCCATGCCTCGCCGGATCTGAATGCCATTGACGTGGCGATCGCGTCCGGGCCAACGCCGTTCCAGGGAATTGCGTTCGGCAGCCAGTCCGGCTATGTCGTCTTCAATGCCGGCCCCTCCTCGTTCCAGCTCAGGGAGAGTGGAGTCGATACTCCGCTGCTCGAGGCCCTGGATGTCCCGATCGAACCGGGGATGGTCTATGACCTCGTCGTCATCGGCCAAAGTGAGACCGGCACGTTGCAGATGATGATTCTCGACGCCAGCGCCGGCGTGCTCGCTGGGCCGTCGGCCACGCCCATTGCAGCCACTTCT
>JAHWJF010000151.1 GCA_019348515.1 Chloroflexota bacterium
GCTCGGCGTCGACACAGGCGATCCACTCGAAATGCTGTCTGAGACGATTGCCCTGCTGCGGCAGTGGTGGCAGTCCCCCCACCGAGCCTCGTCCTCGGAGTCCGGTCCCGTCCGGGTACGGGACTGGCAGCGGGTGGTTCATCCCCAGCAGGACCACGTGCCGATCTACCTCGCGGCGGCCGGGCCAAATGCGCTCGACCTTGCCGGGACGATCGGCGATGGCGCGATCTTCAACTCGCTGACCTCGGATGATTTTCTGCATCAGGCGATCCCACGGGTACGAGCGGCGGCCGTCGCCGCCGGGCGTGATCCCGGTGCGCTCGCGTTTGTCCTGCGCACGACTGTCTCGGTGGCGGACACCCCAGCCGAGGAGCGCAAGGCCCTCGATCGTGGCAAGAACCTGCTCGCTCTCGTCTCCACCCTGCCGGGGATGGGCCGGCTCGTCCAGACCCCAAGATTCGATGTCCCGGCACTGTTGAGCGCCTTGCGGGTAACTATGCGAACCAGGGAGACGCTCGCAGCCGGCGGTGGCTTTCCGGACCTGCGTCACTACGGTGATCTGACCGCGGCGCGCGCATTGATCCCGGACGACCTGATCCGTCAACTCGGCGTCATCGGACCGCTGCCATTGGTGAAGGAGCGGTTGCTCGCCCTGGGTCAGCTTGGCGTCACGCATATTGGCGTAGCGCCGCCTGTAGATGCCACGTCAGGCGATGCCTGGCGGTGTCTCCTGCGTGATCTCGGGGAGTGAGGCCGAGCGGGGTTGCAGGCGCATCCTGACAGGGTCCAGCATCTCGCGCATCCGGGCCCGGGTCGCCGCGCTCTTCCCCAGCACGGTGACGATAACGATCAGCGAGGCGGTCCCGAGGGCCATCGGCAGGGCGGCGACGATACTCTGGTAATACCCCTCGACGGTCGTCACGTTGGAGCGGAAGGCATAGCCGAGGCTGAGCGGCAGCGCGGTCCAGATCACCGCCGAAATTGCGGCTCCAATCGCGAAATCGCGCAGTCCAATTCCCAGGAGCCCGGTGCCGACCGTGGTACCCATGCGCACGAAGGGGATGAGCCGCAGCACGGTAATGGCCGCGATATCTCGCCCCCCCAGGCGCCCTCGCCAGCGGTCGAAGGTGGCCTGGACCCGTACCTGACGGTCGCTAGCCATGCGCTCGAGCAGCTTCACACCGCCAGTACGGGCGATGACGTGCAGCAGGAGAGTCCCGGCGAGCTCGGCTACGGCCATAGCCAGGATGGCGACCGCCAATCCGGGCAGGGAGCCGACGAGGTAGGCCCCCGCGAGCATCAAAATGACATGAATTGGCACACCCGTGGGGACCCCAGCGGCTGAGACGAGCAGGGTCAAACCGACGATCGGGAGTCCGTAGGACAGCAGCGTCCTGATCAGTTCAGATTCGATGGCCGGCCTCCTTGCCGGTGACCGAGGGTCAGACGCTCAGGATACCTGAACTTCTCCTCGCATTCTATGCCCTCGCGGAGATCTCACAGCCTTGCGCCGCCCGCCCCGTTGCGCTGCCACCCGCGCGCGACGCAAGAGCTGACCACGCACGGCGGGAACACCGGGAACTGCACGGAATGGAAGAAGCCAGGAATAGACCGATTGCATGGCGTACACGCCCTTCGGGATGCGGCCCGGACGCGGCAGGGTGACGGCCCGCGTGCGGCGTCCGCGCAGGGCAACGACGAGATCCTCGACTGTCTCGCCCGGGAAGAGCGTCGCGTGGCCGCCGATCTGGCCCGGGGTCAGATGCGCGTCGCTTCCTCCCAGCAGGGCTAGGCCGTACTCGCGGGCCACGCGCTCGATCGTCGCGGCGCGGTTCCCACTGAAGGGAAAACGCGCTTCGATTGCATCCGGCAAGAGACCCGCGCGCGCCATGCCACGGAGCTGGCGTCGCCACAGAAAGGGCAGCGGGTGAACGAGGACGACGATGCTGTCGTCGACACCGCGGGCCCAGCGCACGAGATCGAGCAATGGAGTTCCCGGCCGCGGCAGGGAGGGAGGAACCTCTCCTGGGAAGAGCACCCCCAGATGGACGATACGCCCGCGGGCGCTCAGCTCCACCCCGGGGATAACGTGGCGCGTGCCCTCCGGGTCGCGCCGCTTCCAGTCGCGAACCGTCTCGATGTGGTCATGATCGGTCACGGCGATGACGCGGATGGCGCCGTCTCGCGCGGCGTCGATCCACTCTTCGGCATGGAGCAGTCCATCGCTGCCCTGCGTGTGCAAGTGCAGATCGGCGTAGGAGTGTCCTTGCGGCGGCGCCGGTGTGCCCGGCTTTTCGTCGATCCAGATCGGCGTCAGCATTGCCCACTGGTTGAGGTTCTGGCTGACCAGCATTTCCAGCGCGCCGGCGAGACGGTGCATCTCCTCTTTCACCGGCCCATCCGGTGACAGGGGTGTGGCCAGCGTGATCTTCATCTTGTGGCCGGGTTCGTAGGAGGCGATCGTCGGCACGATCACCGAGCCGGTAGCGCGGGCTAGCCGCACCGGACCCAGCGGCATCTTGATGGCGCTGTCAAAGAAGGGAACGACCGCCGATGGGGTAGGAGTCGGCTCATCGACGAGGAGAACGACGATGCCGTTGTTCTCCAGGACGTTCTTCAGGCGCTTGGCCATAATTTGCGGCGGCTCGTGCACGGAGATGACCGTGATGCCGGCGCGGGTGAAGTAGTCCATGAACCACTCCATGAGCGCGCCGGAGCGAAAGGGGCGGAACATGCGGGCCACGATAGCCAGTTCGCCACTGAAGCCCTGCTCGGCCAGCCAGCGGCGTCCCATCAGCCCCAGCATCGTGTAGGGACCGGCGTGGGGCGCCACGATGATGACGCCGCGCTGCCCCAGGTGCGGCCGCACACCCTCGATCCCAGCGAGAATGAGATGATCCATCGTGTCCGGCAGGCGGAACCCGGCGCGGAGCGTGCCGACCACGGCTCTCAGGTGGGTGGCGATCTGCTGCGCGCCGATATACCAGGCGATGATCCGGGCAGGAGGCTCGTCCGCGCGAGCGTGGCGAACATTGGCGAGAACAACATGCCGGCGTTTGGAGAGCATGCTGACGATGCCGCCTATGAACGAGACGGCGTTCCAGACCGGCCACGGAATCATCCAGGCAACGCGAGTCAACGTCTTGACGACGACAAGCACCGCCCGGTCGAGCTGCCGGTCGTTGCTCTCGGGTGCCGCATCCAGTCCGGTCGTGGCCATGAACTCTCCCACCAGGCGCAGGCCCTGGTCACTCCCGGACGCGAGAATCGCTGTGATCTTCGCTTCAGTATAGGTGCGGACACCCTGAAGAGTCTTAGCTGACCGTGACGGAGCTCTCCGTGAAGCGGCTCAGGCGCAAGAGCTCGATTTCATGCCGGGTGTCACCTGTCTGGACCAGATCGGCCAGGATCTCGCCGATAACTGATGCGAACTTGAATCCGTGCCCGGAGCAGGGAGAAGCGAGCACAACCTGAGGATACCCGGGCAGGAAGTCGATGATGAAATGCTCGTCGGGGGTGTTGGTGAACATGCAGGTGCGCAGCGCCATGGTCGGGCCGTTGGCTGCCGGGAAGTAGCGAGTGGTCGCTTCACGCAGCAGCACTTCGTCGCGCGGGCCGGCCTCTCGTTGAAAATCGTCGGGATCGACCTGCTCCTCGAGATGGTGGTAGAGACCGATCTTGAACCCCGGTACGTCATATTGCGGGAACCCGTAGTAACGCCCTTCCGGGACCATGAGGTTGAATACCGGAAACCGTTGCGGGGTGAAGAGCGCCGGCTCCAGGGGCGCAAACCAGCCGAGCACCTGTCGCTCTGGCTGTGCGAGACCAGCGAGCGCCGGGACCAGCGAGGCCATCCAGGCGCCGGCGGCGAGCACGAGACTTCCGGCTTCGTAGACGCCGCGCTCAGTCGTTACCCGCACGCCGTCGCCGAGTGGTTCCCAAGCGATCACTCGCTCCCGGGCACGGATCTCCGCACCGGCCGCCAGGGCGCCCTCGACATGGGCGCTGATGTAGCGCTCCGGCAGGAGGAAGCCGCCCTGCGGTTGAAACAGGGCCAGATGACCCGCGGGCAGCCGGTAGCCGGGGTAGCGCTCCGACAGCGCGGCGGAGCTCAGCACCTCGTGCGCCAGCCCGAACTGCTCGCAGGAAGCGAGCGCGCCGTTGAAGACGATCTCCTCCGGACCGCTGGCGTCGATAGTGCCGGTAGCTTCGAGCAGGTGCCGGCCGCTCTCCCGTTCCAGATCGTCCCACAGCTCGAAGGCGCGCAGCAGAAGGGGAACGTACGACGGGTGCTCGTAATAGGCGAGGCGGATGATGCGGGTGATGCCGTGGGAGGAGCCCATCATGTGAGGAATGTCGAAGCGCTCCAGGCCAAGGGTGCGCAGGCCGCGTCGAGCCAGATGGTAACAGGCGGCGGAGCCCATACCGCCGACGCCGACGACGATCGCGTCGTAGACTCCCGGCGAACGTCCCGGCATCATCATCGTCTTCCACTCCATCGCGAATCAGCCTCGCCCCGCCGCGCCGATGAGCCGAATTCGGCGTCGGGCGACCTCGATCACCGCGTCCCGCGCGTCTCCGAGGACAGCACGGGCGTCGGTCTCGTGACCAGGAGCGACGGCGCTCTGCCGCAGGGTCTCCATGAAGACCTTTTGCAACGCCGTTGATAGATTCACCTTCCGTATACCGGCCTCCACCGCACGCACGAGTGTGTCATCGTCGACGCCGGAGGAGCCGTGCATCACCAGCGCGGCGTCGACGAGGCGCGCCAGGTTGGCAACACGTTCGACGTCCAGCACCGCTCCGGTCTCGGTCATACCATGAACGGTGCCGATCGCCACGGCCAGCGCATCGACACCGGTCTCGGCGACGAACCGCGCCGCCTCCTCAGGATCGGTCAGGTCGGCGGGGCGCTGCTCGTGGCTCGCGTGCCCGACCTGACCAAGTTCGGCCTCCGCGGCCGCGCCGCGCGCGTGAGCCGCGTCGACAACCTGGCGCGTGCGGCTCACATTCTCGGTGAATGGCAGATCGGCTCCGTCATACATCACGGAGGTAAACCCGGCATTCAGCGCGGCCTGGCACTCCACGATCCCGGGTCCATGATCGAGATGGAGAACCACCGGCACTGAGACTGGTTCAGCCAGGGCCCTCGCCAATGCCGCCAACGGGCCGAGCCCCGCGTACGCGACGGAGCGCGGGCTGACCTGGACGATCACGGGTGCCCGCTCGGCTTCGGCGGCTCGGTAGGCCGCCTGGAGCATCTCCAGGTTGAAGATATTGAAAGCGGGAACCGCATAGCCACCGGCGCGAGCCGCGTGGAGCACGATCTGGCCGCTTGTCAGAGCCATGGGTCCTCCCTCTTGAACCGGGATGCCACGGAGAGTCGTATCGTACCGGAGATACGAGCCCTATCTGCTGACGGGAGCGCGAAATGACCGAGGCCGACCTCGATGTCCTGACCCTGGGGATGATGATGGGCGAGGTCGCGCCGCCGCGCGCCGGCATCGGCTTCGGTGATGGTCGCGGACTCGTCCTTTTCCCGTCGGGATCGATGACGATCTTCGCCCTCGCGCTGGCTCGACTCGGGGCGCGGGTCGGCCTCCTGTCCCGGGTTGGCGACGACGACCTCGGCTGCTGGATGCGCGAGCGTGTCGAGAACGCCGGCATCGACACTGCCGGCGTGACGAGCGTTGCTGGACAGCTGACGCCGCTCGCATTGGCAAGTGTCGATACGGCAGGGAAGAAATCGTTCAGCTACTACCGGTTCGCCGGGATCAGCGATCCGCTGGCGACTTTGCGCGCCGAGGGCGTCCCTGACGCTGTTTTGCGGCGAGCACGGGTCTTCGACTTCGGTGAGGCTAGCCTCTGTTCACCGCTGATGCGCGCCGAGACGCTGGAGCTGGCGCAACGCGCGCGGCATCTAGGCTTGGCGGTCTGCTACACCCCGAACTATCGCGCGGCGGCCTGGGGCGGCGGGGCCGACGAGGCGGCGACGGTGCAGCGGAACGCTATCACTCTGGCGGACGTCGTGCTGATGAATGCTGAGGAGGCCCAGATCCTCTCCGGTGCGGCCGAACTCGGCGCCGCCGCGCGGCGCATTGTCGACTTGGGGCCGGACGTGGCGATCGTAACCTCGGGTCAAGAGGGTTCAGTCGTGGCGACGGGCAGCGGTGCCGCTCGTATCCCGGCGGTCCCTGTCGACGTCGTCTTTGACATCGGCGCGGGCGATGCATTCCACGCCGGGTTCCTGGCCGTCTGGCAGCCCGGCGGCGACCCGCTGGCCGCAGCTCGATTCGCCTCGTACGCCGCCGCATTGAAAATCGGCCGTGAACCGGTCCCCGAGCTGCTGCCGACGCGCGAGGAGGTGTTAGCGGCGATGGAGAGTGCAGGTGGCGGTTAGGGCCGCGAGCAACGGGCGCAAATGGCCCGTCTTCCTGCGTGCATCGGCACACGTTGCGAAGAGGTTGTAGGGCGGGTTCCCGCGCTGGCCTGCGCGTTGCATGAGTGATGTCGCGGGTTGCTGTTCGGGCAGCCACGCCGGCGCAAAGCGAGAAGTGGAGGGCCCAATGCGAACAATCTCATTCGTCATTCGCTTTGCCGGGAGCGGAGTGCTCGCGGCAACCACTGCCATGACCGCGATACCGGCGCAGGCGCAGGAAGCTACTCCCGCAGCGGGCGCCGTTCAATGCACCACTGAACCGCGCGACGTCGAAGAGCTGGTCGGCTTCTACTTCGACCCTCAGGGAACCCCGCTTGCAACACCCACGGCGGCGACCAGCGTCAATACGGAGGCGGAGCTGCCACGAGGCGAGGCGGTGGATCCGACAGTCGAGGCGGAGCTCAACGCGACCCTGGCTGAGCTGATCGCCTGCTTCGAAGAGGGGCAGTACGCTCGTGCCTTCGCCCTGATGACCGATGATCTGGCTCGCCAGACCGGCCCCGACGTCAATAACCCGGACGAGGACACACCTGAGGAGGTGCGGGCGCTGCTCGAGGAGCAACTGGCGGGGACACCAGTGGTCGATGAACCAGGGATGGCCGAGGGAGCAGCGACGGACGTCGGCCAGGGCCGCGACATCCGTGTTCTGGAGGGCGGACGGGTCGGTGGCGTGTGGACCATCGAAGGCGATGCGGCGTTCGTCGTGTTCGAGGAGCAGGACGACCGCTGGTTGATCGATGAGTTTATCGACATTGTCGAGGACGAGGCGGCGATGAGCGGCACTCCGGAGCCGTAAGGACCAACAGCCGTTGCGCACAGAGGCCGTCGGGACGAGTCCCGGCGGCCTCGCTTTTCTTGATTGCGAAACCCCGACGCGCGGTGTCCGCGACTGCGGCGTGCTCTGGTACAACTCTTCTCCACCGACCCCAGGGGGGAATAGCAGTCGACCCGGTAGGTAGAGGAAGGAAAGACCATGGGGTTCGATCAGTACCACGAGCCGCCGCACGAGCTCCCCGCCGAGACGCGCACGTTTGCTCGCATGATCGCGTCACTCACCGAGGAGGCGGAAGCCATTAACTGGTATGAGCAGCGCCTGGCGGTGGAACCCGACGCCGAGGCGCGCGCAATCATGGCCGACGCGCAGGCGGAAGAGTTCAAGCACTTCGGGATGGACCTCGAGTTCTTGCTGCGACGGACGCCCAAGTGGCGAGCCGCCCTGGAGGCGATCCTTTTCCGAGAGGGCAGCATCGTCGAACATGGCGAAGAGGGAGAGAAGGCCGAGGAGGGTGTGTAATACCGGACGCCGTTCGCGCTCCGGACCCTAGAGCGCCGTCGGCTGTTGCCATGCCACCAATCGCTGTCAAGCGGAATCGGGA
>JAHWJF010000152.1 GCA_019348515.1 Chloroflexota bacterium
GATCTTCGCGATGAGCGCCGGTGGCCGGGAGCCGTACCAGCTCGCCACCTCACGGGCGAAGCGAAGATCCGCTGCGTCCGTGACGAAGGAGAGCCCGATGAAGTCGACGCCTTGTTCGACGCCCCAACGCAAGTCTTCGCGGTCGACCTCGGTAAGCGACCCACCCTTGATGATTGCCCCAGGAAGGGTCACCCCCTGCCGTCCGGGGATGTGACCACCACGGCCGACCTGACAGCTGGCGACCTCGCCCTTGATCTTCTCGACCAGCAGCTCGATCAGGCCATCCGAGATCAGGATCCGGCTGCCGGGCTGGATCACCTCGAACAGCGGCGCGTAGTCGATGCCGATGCGCTCTGGGGTGGTGGGCACGGGGGTGTTGACGATCTCGACCGTGCCGCCGCGAGCAAACCCGACCTTCTCCTCTCCCAAAACCGGCCCGGTGCGGATCTTGAGACCGCGCAGGTCAAACAGGATCGGCACCAATCGACAAGCCCCTTCAGAAACGGAGCGTACATCGTCCACCAAGCGGGCGCGTTCGTCGGGTGAGCCATGGGCGGCGTTGATGCGCACCACGTCAAGCCCAGCTTCGAACATCTCGCGCAGCGTTTCCGGGTTGCGCGATGCCGGTCCCAGCGTCGCGACGATCTTTACCCGGCGCTCGTCATAGATGCCCAACGTTGCCTACCTCCCTGTCTGCCGCAGGATTCATCGACACGATGGTAGCAGGGGCGGGAGACGAAGGTGACGGGATGAAGGGGTGTTAGCGCAGCGAGGGATTCGTTCTCCCTGACACCCGGTGCCTGCTGGCTCCGGCGTCACGCGTGGAGACTCGAAGTAGTGATAATGAAAACAGTACCGTCTTGGTGCAATCCGTAACCGGTTGGATCGTGCGGCGTAGCATCGTCCGGTCGAACCAGATATGCCCGAAGACAAGGGATCAACGTGCACATCAAGAGCGACGAGAATCCATGTCCTGAGAGCACTCTGTTGCCAAAAGGAGCTCGTCCAACCGGGCTCTTCGAAATGACCCTGGAGGTCTCCGATCTCGCCGCCGCCGAGCACTTCTACCATGACGTCATTGGACTGCCCGTTGCCCAGCGCTGGACCGACGAACGGCCGGCGGTCTGGCTTGCGCTCGGCCGGGAGGGATTCCTGGGACTCTGGCCATCCGAGACAGGGGGCGCCGCCGCTATCCATGGCGGCCGCGGTGGCCGGCATGTCCACTTCGCGCTCCGGCTGCCAGTGGGCACCCTCGACCCAGTCCGAGCGCGCCTCGAATCGCTCGGCTACGCCGTGGAAGAGCGAGACTTCGGCCAGGGCAACCGGGCCATCTATCTCGACGACCCGGACGGTAACGTCCTCGAGCTCACCGAGCGCACCACGCTCTGGGACGGCACACGTGCGTCGGAGGGGTGATAGGGTTGTGGGTCGGAGGACGGTGGGCGGTGCGGTTGAGCAAACCCACTCCTCGACTCCTCGACTTCTCGACTGGCAAAAGGAGAGCGGACGTGAACAACCACCGCCTCGACGCTGTACACAGGGTTTTCTCCGGTCGCCTTCCCCGTCGCGCGGCATTCGGCCGGCTCACTAGAGGAGCCGCGGCCGGACTTCTGGCATCCGTTGGACTGAAAGGAGCCGGCACCCAGCATGCCTCGACCCAGTCCGCAGCTCCCCCGGCCGGCGCCTCGGCCTACATCGTCATTCGACGCTACCAGCTTCTCCCCGACGCCGCCATGGACGATCTGGTCGAGCGTGTCGATGAAGGATTCGTCTCCGTCGTCAGCCAGATCCCGGGTTTCCAGGAATACCTCTTCGTGGACGCCGGTAATGGAGCGCATCTGACGATCAGCCTCTATGACGACCCGAGTGGCGCCGAGCAGTCGACGCGCGACGCGGCCGATTGGGCGGCCGAGGCCGTCGCCGAGCTCATCGAGGGTCCACCGGAGGTTACTACCGGCTGGGTCCGCATCCACGTCGATGCAGACGGATCGATGGCGGCCACTCCCGCGCCGTAACTCGCGCACCGCGGCTTCACAGCAGTGGTGCTTTGAATACTTAACTACGGCGCTCGCATGGTTCGGTCGCTGCACGTGGTTTGAGGATTTCTCTCCTAGAACGTCACCCCACTGGTGAGGATGACGTTGTGGTACGGCGTGCATTCTCCCGTGCGCACGACAGCGCGAGCCAGCGCACTGACGCGTTTCAGCTCCTCGTGGGTCACGTGACGGAAGCGTGCCTCGGGGAACAGCTCGCGCAGACCGGCTGGCAGCGCCTCATCGCGCGCCAGCAGCTCATCGGCGACGGTGATCTCCTCCACCTCGAGTTCGTCGGCGACGGCGCGTGTGACGTCCAGCATCGGTGGCAGGCCGCAGCGGACGGCCAGGTCGATGCAGGGGACCCCGGGCGGCACCGGCAATCCGGCGTCGGCGATGACCAGCAGATCGGTGTGACCCATGCTCGCGATGGTTTCGGCCAGCGCGTGCTGCAGCAGCCCTCGTTTTTTCATGCCTTGCTCCGCACCGGTTGCTCCCGCTCCTCGTACCCGAAGAAGCGGTCAAAGATCTTCGCCTCCCACACCCAACGCAACACGTACATCCAGACCAGCACGACGAGGACGATAATCCCGAAATCGACATTGGGTTTGGCGCGTAGACCGAAGAACTCCCGTAGCGCGGGAACCGTCAGGATGACGGCGTAGATCGGCACCATGGCCAGCGCGAGATAGGCCGGTCGCCGGTCGCCATCCATGTCCTCGACGACGGCAAACCATGGTCCCGGCGGTGCGGCGAAGAGCACCAGCACCAACCCGCCCAGCACCAGGACGTGGGTCAGTGCTTCACGACTGGCCAGGTCGTGCTGAGGGACCGAGGTCGCCGCCGCGACGCCGCCGGCCCGTAATGCCGGCAGGTCCAGGTCGTAGAAGGTGTAGACGCCGAGATAGACGGCAAACGCGGCCAGCGCCAGGAGGGTCGAGGCCGGCAGAACGAACTGCAGCAGGCGGCGGGGAAGGCTGCGCGGAGGCGGCCCGGGCCGCGTCCAGAGCGCGATGCCGAAGGTCGGGATACCGACGGTGAGGAGCGTCAGCACGGAGATCTGCGCCGGCGACAGCGGAAACCCGGCCTCGACCACCAGCACGGCAAGGATAATCAACGCCACGGTAAAGACGCGGGTTAGGAACAGTTCCAGGATGCGACAGAGTCCACGCCGGATGCGCTGCCCCTCCCGAAACGCGTTTGGCAGGGCGCCGAACGAATCTCGCAGAAGGACGATATCGGCCGCATCACGGGTCGCCTGGCTGCCGCTCTGCATGGCGATGCCCAGGTTTGCCTGCTTCAGGCTAAGGACGTCATTCACGCCGTCCCCGGTCATGGCCACGTAGTGGCCGTTGTCGCGCAGGGCTTCGACCAGACGCTGCTTCTGCTCCGGCGTCACGCGTCCGAAGACGGTTGAACGCTCGGCCGCGTCCAGGAATTGCCCGTCGTCCATGCCATCGAGGTCGAGACCGGAGATGAGCTGAGCATTGCCGGAAAGTCCGGCTTGCCTTGCCAACGCCGCGACGGTCTCCGGGTTGTCTCCTGAGATCACTTTCAGGGTGATCCCGGCGTCGCGGAAGCCATTGAGCGCTTTATCGACGTTGGGCCGCAGTTCGTCGGTGAACCCCAGCCAGGCCACCGGCTTCACCCCCGGTGGCAGCGCCGGCAGACCATTTGCCTCTCCGAATGGCCCGGGCTCTGGACCGTGGGCGAAGAGGAGCACGCGCATACCCTTCTCCCCCCAGCCTGTTGGCGCCGTCAGCGGCCCGTCCGTGTCGAGCTGCGGGCCGAGGAACTCAGGCGCTCCGAGCGCGTAAATGCCGCGGAACCCCTCTGTGTCGGCACTGACGGCGCTCCATTTGTACGCTGACGAAAAGGGCACTTCGGCTGTCGTCGGGTGCTTCTCACCGGGACATTTCTCGGCGATCGCTTCGCTCGTCTTCGTGCCGGCTGATGTGCTGCGGGCAAAGATCCCCAGCATCGTCCGCACATCGTCTTCGCTCGCACCGATCGGCTCCACCTCGGCGAGCAGCATCTTGTTCGCGGTGAGCGTGCCGGTCTTATCCATACAGAAGACGTCGACGTTGGAGAGAGATTCGACGGCGTTGGTGCCTTGCACCAGTGCGTCCTGGTTTGCCAAACGAACGGCGCCCATCGAGTAGGTGACAACGATCATCAAGAAGAGGCCAGATGGCACGATACCGAGAACCACCGCCGCCGCCAGCACCGTCTCTTCGATCGGGTAGCCCCAGATCACCGAGCCGAGAAGCACGGAGACAAGGAAGAATGCCGCAACCACCAGCAGTAGCCGCACGATGAGGTTAACCTGGACCTGCAACGGTGTAAGCGGGACGCGATAGGCACGTGCCCCGGCGGTCATTAGCGCGGCAGTGTTGGCGGCCCCGACACGGTCGGCCCGATACCACCCCGATCCAGAGATGCAGAAGCTGCCTGAGGAGACCGAGTCGCCGGGGTGCTTCGGCACCGGATCGGACTCGCCGGTCAACAGCGACTCGTCCATCTCCATTGCGCTCTCGCCGACGACGGCGCCATCGGCGAAGACCTGATCGCCGGAGCGGATGCGCAGGATGTCGCCACGCACAATCTGCACCGGATCGATCGTTCGCTCCCTGCCATCGCGGAGGACGGTCGCATCGGTGCGATTGAGCAACGCAATCTGATCGAGCCGGCGCTTGGCGCGCGCCTCCTGAAAAACTCCCACCAGCCCATTGACGACCGCCAGTCCCGAAGCCAGCAGGGCATCGCGATAGAGCCCCATCGCCACCAGCACGAAACCGACTACCAGCAGGGTGATATTGATGAAGGTGAAGAGATTACGCCGGACGATCTCCCACCAGGAGCGCCCGCCGGCATCAGGCACGGCATTGCCGCCCTCGGTGGCGAGGCGGTCGCGAGCCTCGGTCTCGCTAAGCCCGCCCAGCGCACCAGTCTCGAGCCCGTTGGCCGTCTCGCTTGTCGCTAACGCCGTCTCTGCCATCGTCTCCCCTGAACCGCGACACGCCGTTCCGGACCACGCAAATGTGGGTGAAAGATCATGTTGCCAGAATGCGCAGTTCCTGTAGCCGGCCTCAGAATACACCTCCACAACTGAGATGGTTCGGTCTGCGGGCAACCCCATCCGTTGGTCCCACTCTTGGTAAGAACGTGATTGCAGTGCTGAGTTGGTGCCCAACGCCTCTCAGACCATGTCGGGACGCTGCCAACAAGTTTGCGCAGACGTGAAACGGTGTAAAGCGCCGGGACGTTATGTTTCTTGCGGATAACGTTTTCGCGAGTGGATGACTGCCGGTCCGCTAAAGGGTGCGGCACGTTGTCAGAGTGGGACAGTAAGGGAACAGCATGGACGACTGTCGGTTCGACAACTGGACGCGGATGCTCGGGAAGCTTCAGGATCGGCGAACGGCCCTGAAGGATCTGACGAGCGCCGGAGTAGCACTGGTGGCGCTCGCCCGGGCTGACCTGGGCTTGGCGCAAGAGGACGACGTTCTCGTCGAAGGATGCCGCCTTTCAGGCGAAGGTTGCAGCCGGAACACCCAGTGCTGCTCTGACATTTGCAAGGGTCGCAGGCGGCGGCGTCGCGACCGCAACGATCGAGACGGCGATGGCAGACGGCGCCGGCGCCGGGATCGAGACCTAGGGACCTGTCAGTGCCGCGGGGAAGGGAGAAGTTGCCGCAAGGACGCCGCGTGTTGCGAGGGACGCTGCGATCCGAACGAGGGCGTCTGCCGCTGCATTGGCGCGAACGAACTCTGCAATCTCGATTCCGACTGCTGCGGCCGCAGGACATGTCAGCCTGACGACCGAGGGAACTTGTACTGCAAGGCATAATTGTCGGTCGAGGCAGACGGGAACTGGGGGCGAGCCGCACGGCTCGTCCCCTTTATTGTGCCGTCCACGTGACACTCCGAATCGCCCGGTCGCGGTACAGTCCCATGTGCGCCGCGCTGGCGGTGTTGCGGCCGTGACGAGGAGTGACCGATGACGACAGCCGTGCGGTGGCTTTCCGGGATCACCATCGCGCTGGTGTTGATCCAGGCCGTGTTGATCGGCCAGGGGCTCTTTCTGGGAGATCCATCGCGGACGGCCCTCCACGGCTGGATCGGTAACATCACGTTCCTGGGAGCCGTCGTCCTGGCGGGCCTGTGCGTCATGGGTGTCCGTCGTGGCGAGCTCAGCCGTCCTGCACTCGGTCTGAGCGTCCTCGTCGTGATCCTGACAGTCGCCCAGATCGGACTTGGGTACTCCGGGCGCGGTGGCGGGATGCCGGCAGCGCTTCACATTCCGAATGGCGTCCTCATCGCCACGCTGCTCGCGGCATTGCTGGTCGTCTCCTTCTGGCCATCGGCGAGTGCGGATCGGACCCGTTCATGACGGAGTCCGGGCAAGACGTGGGCCGCGGCTCACGCATCCATCTCCTGGCCATCGTTCTGGTGACCCTGCTGGTCATGGTGCTCGGGGTGCTGGTGGTCGTGGCTCCCGACCGCATGGGTGTGCCCCAGCCCCCGGCAACCACCGTGGCAACGCCGGCTGAGGGTAATAGGGAAGGGGACCCCTCGGGAGGGGACTGAGGGTCATAGGGTGATGGAGTGATCCGGAGAGAAGGCAACGCGAGCGACTCAGGAGTCGCCAGTACGGGGAACCTACCGACCTTTTCCAACTTCCAAATGCGGACGCGGCGCACCGAGGCCGAGGAGCTTCTCGACCAGGCGGGACACGATGCCGCCGAGCTGGCGGCCAATCTCCGCGACATTCGCACCGTCAATCGCCTTGCGGGCGGCACCGCAACCGTGCTGCGCCACCTGCCCGCGCTGGTCAGCCGCCTCCCGCGTGGTCAGCCTGTCGAGATTCTCGATCTTGCCACCGGTTCGGGTGATATCCCGCTTGCCCTTGCCCGCTGGGCGGCCGGGACCGGCCGTCCCCTGAGATTGACTGTTGCCGACCTCTCGTCCGAGATTCTGGCTGAGGCGCGGTGCACGTTGGCTGACGTCCCGGGCGTGACATTCACGGTCTGCGACGCCCGCGACGTCCCCATGCCGGAGCGCTCGTTCGACGTCGTCGTCTGCTCGCTTTCGCTGCACCACTTTCCCCCAGAGGATGCGGTGCGGGTGCTGCGCGAGATGGAACGCCTCTCCCGGACCGGGTTTATCCTGAACGACATCCGCCGTGACGCCCGGGGCTACGTCGCCGCCTGGATTGCCTCCCGCGTCGCCACGCGCAACCGGCTGACCCGCCACGATATGCCCCTCTCGGTGCTGCGCGCCTATACCCCGGACGAGCTGCGGGCGCTCCTGCGCGAGGCGGGTATTCCCGAGGCCAGGGTGACGACGCACCCGCTCTTCCGTATGGCGGCAGTACGCCATAAGGCGGGCGCCTGAGGTGCCGGGGTTCGATGCGGACGCGATTGTGGTGGGAGGTGGCCCGGCGGGGAGTGTCTCGGCGGCGCTTCTCGCCGAGCGCGGCCACCGCGTCCTCCTCCTCGACAAGGCGCGCTTCCCGCGGCACAAAGCCTGCTCGGAGTATGTCAACCCGGCCGGGGCCCGGCTGTTGACCGACCTTGGTCTCGAGCGCGACCTCGATGCCCTTGATGCCCATCGCATGGAGGGCATGCTCATCCACGCGCCCGGGGGACGTCGCTTTCTCGCCGATTTCGAGGCCGCGGAGTCAGGGAGGGGGGCGATCGGGCTCTCTCGCTTCCAGCTCGACTCCCGCCTCCACGATCGGGGGCGGGGCGCGGGGTT
>JAHWJF010000153.1 GCA_019348515.1 Chloroflexota bacterium
AGGAGGCGGCCGCGGTCCTGACTCGTCTGATGCGCCGGGAGATCCGTCCCACCGCGGCGCTCCGCAAGCCGCCGATGTTGCCAACGTCACAGCGGATGACGACGGGTCGCATGCCGATGCGGGCGCTGATCGAGCGGGCGCATCGGATGGAGGAGGATCCGCGGGTCATCGATGTCACGATTGCCGGCGGGTTCCCTCTGGCGGACACGAAAGATGCTGGTTTCGGGATCCTGGTGACGACAGATGACGACCCGGACCTGGCGGCGAACCTCGCAAACGAGCTTGCCACCGAGGCGTGGTCCCTGCGAGATGGCTTTCTGGGCGGCGTCTCAAGTTTCGAGTATGCGGCCGAATTGATCCGCTCGCTGGATAGCGAAGAAGACGTCGACATGCCGGTTAGCGGCCCGCTGGTTCTGGTCGATATTGCCGACAACCCATGGACTGGCGGACCAGGGGATAGTGTCGAGCTCTTGCGGTTCCTCTTTGCCCAAGGGGTCCATGGCGCCGCCGTTGCCCTGGTCCGTGACCCTGAGGTTGTACAAACCGCCATTGCCGCGGGACCGGGCGGCCAGATCATCGTCGATCTCGGCGGCAAGACCGACCGGCTCCACGGCGACCCGCTGCCAGTGCGAGCCCACGTCAAGCTCCTCAGTGACGGCCGCTTCGCCAACGATGGTCCGATGATGGCTGGTCTCACGGTCGACCTCGGACCGACCGCGCTTCTTCTCTGCGAACCCGCGTCCGGAGCGCCCGCGCCGCCGGTGGAGGTTCTGGTGACCACCCGGGCGGAGACCCCGATCGACCTCAATGTATTTCGCTGCCACGGCATGGAGCCGACCCGGCATCGGGTCCTGGGGTTGAAGGGGAAGGGGCATTTCCGGGCGGCGTTCGAGCCCATCGCGCGGCGAGTCGTGCTCGTCGAGGGGCCAGGCATCACTGGCGCCGATCTCTCGCGCCTGACATTCCGGAAGGTACGGCGGCCAATCTGGCCGCTCGATCCGGCGGAGACGATCGCCTTCGCTATGGGCAATCCCTAGACGCTGATTCTTCGAGACCGAGGAGAGCAGCCGGCCGGCCGCCCTCCTCGGTTTGATTCTCGCGGTTGCTACACTCGCTCTTCGCCGCCAACCTCGCGGAACTCGGCGTCGACCGTTTCTTCGTCATCGGCCGTGTCCGTGTCCATGTCCGGGCCGGTTCCGTTGCCGCTCATGTCGGCACCCGCGGCGCCAGCCTGCTCGTACATGGATGTCCCGACCTGGGTCAGCGACTGGACCATGTCCTCGTAGGCCGGGCGCAGCCGGTCAGCGTTCTGGGGGTCATTCTCCAGAATGTCCTTGACCGCCTGGACCTTGGTGTCCAGTGACATCTTGAGCTCGGAGGGGATCCGGTCCCCGTAATCGCGGAGAGTATTCGCGGCCTGAAGCACCATCGCCTCGGCATCATTGCGCAGGGAGATCGCCTCCCGCCGCTGGCGGTCCACCTCGGCGTTCGCCTCGGCCTCCTGGACCATCCGCTGCACCTCTGACTCCGAGAGTCCCGAGGACCCGGTGATGGTGATCTTCTGCTCCTTGCCGGTCGCCTGGTCCTTCGCAGTCACGTTGAGAATGCCGTTGGCATCGATGTCGAAGGTGACGTCGATATTAGGGGTGCCAAGCGGCTCCGGCGGCAGACCATCCAGGATGAACTTGCCGAGGCTCTTGTTGTCAGTCGCCATCGGCCGCTCGCCCTGCAAGACGTTGATCTCGACCTGCGGCTGGCTGTCCGATGCGGTGGTGAAGGTCTGGCTCTTCCTGGTCGGAATCGTAGTGTTGCGCTCGATCAGCGGGGTCGCCACGCCGCCCAGGGTCTCGATGGAGAGGGTCAGCGGGGTGACGTCGAGCAGCAGGATGTCCTTGACGTCGCCGCCGAGAACACCGCCTTGAATGGCGGCGCCGAGGGCCACGACCTCGTCCGGATTGATGCCTCGGTTCGGCTCCTTGCCGAAGAAGCTCTGCACCTTGCGCTGCACCGCCGGCATGCGGGTCTGGCCACCGACGAGAATCACCTCATCGATGTCACCCTTGCTCTGCCCGGCGTCCTTCAGCGCCGCATCCATCGGTGGCACGGTGCGGTCGATGAGCGGCTGGGTCAGTTGCTCCAGCTTGGCCCGAGTCATGGTGATGTTGAGGTGCTTGGGGCCGCTGGCGTCCGCCGTGATGAACGGAAGGTTGACGTCAGTCTGCTCGACCGAGGAGAGCTCGATCTTCGCCTTTTCGGCGGCCTCCTTCAGCCGCTGCAGGGCCATGCGGTCCCGGCGCAGGTCAATCCCCTCCTGCTTCTTGAACTCGTCAGCGAGAAAGTCGATGATCGCCTGATCGAAGTCATCACCGCCGAGGTGGGTGTCGCCGTTGGTGGCCTGCACTTGGAAGACGCCTTCGGACAAATTCAGGATCGAGATGTCGTACGTGCCGCCACCGAGGTCGTAGACGGAGATCTGCTCGTCGCCCTTGTTCTCGAGACCATAGGCCAGCGCCGAGGCGGTCGGCTCATTGATGATGCGTTGCACGTCCAGTCCGGCGATGCGGCCGGCGTCCTTCGTGGCGTCGCGCTGCGCATTATCGAAGTAGGCGGGAACAGTGACGACCGCCTGCGTCACCTTTTCGCCAAGATAGGCTTCGGCATCAGTCTTCAGCTTCTGCAGGATCATCGCCGAGATCTCCTGCGGGCTGTACCACCGATCGCCCATCTTGACTTCGACGTCCCCGTTCTTGGCGGCCCGGATCTGGTACGGGACCAGACCCTTGTCGCGCTGAACGGTAGGGTCGTCAAACTTGCGGCCCATGAAACGCTTGACGGAGAAGATCGTGTTCTCCGGATTCGTGACCGCCTGCCGGCGCGCGAAGCGGCCCACCAGGCGCTCTCCGCTCGGGGTCACCGCGACCACCGAAGGGGTCAGTCGCTCACCCTCCGCATTTGGGATGACGGTCGGCTCGCCACCCTCAATGGTGGCCATCACCGAGTTGGTGGTACCCAGGTCGATACCAATTGTTCGTGCCATGTTTCTCTTGCTCCTCTTTCGCTAAGTCGACTAGACGGCTAGACGGCCAGTCACTTGCCGGCTGGCCGGCTGGCCGGCTGGTCGTCTTCAACTTGACCTACCTTCACCATCGCCGGCCGCAGCACGTCATCGCCAAGCCGGTAGCCCGGCGCGTAAACGGCGACGACCGTGTCTCCGCCGGCCGGATCGGCCTCCACGGCCTCGTGCACCGACGGGTCGAACGTCTGCCCGAGTGACTCGATCGGCGTCACGCCATGCTTCTTCAACGTCGTCAAAAACTTCTGCTCGACCCAGCGCATTCCTTCGGCGAGCTTCGACTCCTGCTCCTCCGGCGGCAAAGCCCCCAGGCCACGCTGCAGGTCGTCCAGCACCGGGACGATCTCACGCAGGAGCTGCTCGTTGGCGGTCAGCCGCTGCTGAGCCCGCTCTTGCTCTGTGCGGCGTCGATAGTTGGCGAAATCGGCCGCCGTCCGCTGGAGTTGATCCAGGTACCGATCTCGTTCCGCCACCACCGCCTCGACGTCCAGACCCGGCGCGGAATCTTCTGCCTCCGGAGGTTCAGCGACCTCTGGGTCACGCTCGACCCGCATATTGCGTACATCTCTCATACAATCGCTCCCATCCCACTGAGGGGATCCTCAAACATTCGCGTCTGGTGAATGCAGCCGCCGGGTCGCCGTTGCAGGCCGACCGATAGGCGGTTGTGTCACCTCATGGTTACCCGGCCCGGAGATCCGACATGAGATCGCTCATCAGCCGGGCGACGTAGCGCACCGAGGAGATCGAGCGGTCGTAGGCCATCCGTGTTGGCCCCACGACACCAAGAACGCCGATGATCTCGCCATCGACCCCATACGACGAGACGACGATACCGAGCCGGCGAAGTTCGTCGGCGGAGTTCTCCTGCCCGATGAAGACCTGGACACCGGGGCCTTCTTCCAGGCGCGGCAGCATCGCGCTCACGAAAGATCCGCCGCCAAGCAGGGCGAGAAGTTCCTGTGCCTCGGCCGTATCGGTGAACTCCCGCTGATTGAGTACGTGCTCGAGCCCAGAATGGCGGACAGCGGTGCCCTCGGCGGTCACGCCGTGCAACGCGGTGGCGATCTGATCCAGAGCCGCTCGCGCCAGCCCGGTCCCACTCGCGGCCCGAGACGCGACATCGTCCGCCGTGAGGCCACGCAATTGTGAGGCCAAGCTATCAGCCAACGGCGAGAGGACATCCTGGTCCGCGTCCTCTGGCCAGTGGACCATCACTTGGCGCGCCGCGCCCTCGTTCGTGACGAGGATGATCAGTCCCAGCCTGGGCTGGAGTGAGACCAGTTCGATATGCCGCAGACGCGGAGACTGAGCGATTGGCGCGGAGACGAGAGAGACGTTTCCCGCCGCGCGTGCCAGCGTTGCCGCGGCAAGCTCAATCCATTGCTCCAACTGCAACTCAACCTGCCGGAATTGATGAAGGATCGTCAATTGCTCGCTCGACGGAAGTTCGAAGTCCCCCATGAGGTGCGCGACAAAGTAGCGATATCCCTGGTCAGTCGGGACCCGGCCCCCTGAAGTGTGCAAATGCCCCAGATAGCCGAACTCTTCTAACGCCGCCATTTCGTTGCGGATAGTGGCCGAAGAGACACCGATTCCAGAATTTTCGACCAACGTCTTGGAGCTGACCGGGCGGCCCGTGGCCACGTAGTCGCGCACAATGAGCCGGAGGATCATCCGTTGTCGATCGGACAGAGATGCCTCGGTCTGTGCGGAACTCGGGTTGGAGGACCCAGGTGTTTCGCTCACATCGTACTCCCAGCGAGAGTTTAGCACTCTCCGCTCGAGAGTGCTAGCGCGGGGCATTGCACGTGGTCGTATGGCAGCCATTGATGTCATCGCGCAATGAGCCAGACCACCGGCATGGACTCTGGCACGTCTGACTCAACAGCAGGCGATGCCCAGCGAAGCTTCGGGATTCAAGAGCCCTTGCCACGCGCGGCCTTGGCGCACCTGGGTGAGGAAGAAGCACGTGTCTGGCGCGTGAGCACGCCGATTGCCAGCTGGATGAGGCGCCGATTCGCTCCTAGCTCCCCGGAGGCTGCAGCTGCTCTCGCATGCCGGCGCTGATGACGATATCCTGTCCGTAGGCAATCTCCGGCTGGCCTGCCGCAAACGGGAACTCCGGCAGGGACTCGTCAGTGGGAACGCAAAAGCAGCCATCGTAACCCGGCAGGTAGCCGTAAACGGTGTCCTCTCCCTCGTACCAGACGATGGCCTTTTCTGTCCCCAGCACGGTCCGGTACGCGCCGGCACCCACGGGAGCAGGGCAGTGTTCGCGCCAGAACTGACCGATCCAGTCGTCAAAATCATGAACGGCGCGGAGTGCTGAGAGGGCCTCGGCATAACGGCGCGCGAGATCAACGGCGGGTGGCATCGGCTTCAGTCCCCCATGAAAGGTAACTCGGCGTTCAGGCGATGGCCGCGTGCTCTCCATGAAGCCAAGTGGTCCGGTTCAGGCACCGGTTGGTATCCAATGAGATCTCGCTAAAGCACTGTGAGCAGATTGCCAGGTTCGCCTCGGCGACGTTCCGAGTACCACGCGCAACAGGCATGTTCATCGACCCGACGATCAGAAAACAGCGATCCTCTCATGCCGGAACCCTCCCCAGAGCTTCCTGAGCCAGCTGCCGGCGACGCTGCCGCAGCGCTCACATCCTGCCACGAGATTGCGAGGAGGGGAACCCCCTACGGCGGGTGATAGGGTCATAGATGACGGGTGTTGAAAGGCAGCTTGCTTTGCCCAGTTCGAGCAGAGACCAACTGGGGATAAGGAGCAACTCCCCATCACCCTAACACCTAACACCCGTCACCCATCGTTGCGGTGGATGATTCGCTCGGGAAGGGCGAGAAGTCCACGGAGAACGCCGGTTAGCCGGTCAACAGGACTTGGCGATTGGGCCGTTTCGGCATAGTCCCGCGCGGCGGGAGCCGGACCGATGTCATGACCCTGCTCTCGCTCGATCGCGTGCCGGTGGCGCATGACCCAGAGGTAGAGGTCGGCTTCGGTTTGCTGAGGGAAGCGTTCGGTGAGCCCACGTTTGCGGGCGACCTCGATGATCGGGCAGTAGACGTGTTCGTACCAGTCCACGACCGCGTCCCGGTAGGCAACGGGCTCATGACGAATGGCGGACAGCCAATCGCAATGGCCTTCGATGTGAGTCCAGATCTCATCGTAGCGGCCGAGCGCCGAGGGCCGGATATCGTGGTCAGGACGCAGGCGGTCGATATCGGTGCGACGCAGGAATTCGGCGTACTCAGCCTGCAATAGGAGCTCGTTCGCGGCCATGTTGGCATAGAACGGGGCGCGGATGTGTCCTTCGATCACCTCCGCGTCGATGAACTCCTGGCCGCGCTCGCGGGCAACGCTGACGCGGTGGTTGCCGTCTTTGACGAAGTAGACATCGCCGACTTTGTACAGTTGAACGGGCGGGAGATGGATATCCTGATAGTACGCGCGGTCGACGTTTTGCCAACGGCCGGCGGTGAAGCGCTGGCGTGGAAAAAACTCGCGGTTGAAATCCTGAAACCGGTCCATGCTGCCGACGATCTGGGAGAGGGGAACGGTTTGCACACCGCGGTAGCTCTCTCCCTCGGGCGCAACTCGCTGGCGCACCTCATGGTAGGGAATCAGGTTTCGCGAGCGTCTGGCGAAGATGGCGCGCACGTCGGCGAGAAAGCCATGCTGCCGCGCCCTCTCGAAGTCCTGACGGACCTCGGACTCGAAGGGGCGGCTCATGGCGAGGCCGCCGCCGTATGGTGGGAGACGTGGTGACCCGGCTCCAGATCGAGAAGGCGGTAGGGAAAGACGTTGATGACGGCGGTGTCTCCGAAGCGCTGCTGGAAGGGTTGAGAGCGGTCGTAGAGATGGACGTGGCCGTGAATGTGGTAGGCGGGCCGCCACTTCTCGAGAAATCCCCGTAGCGTCTCAAACCCTCGGTGCGCCGGGTCGGGACGGTCATTGATGTCGCGGGGCGGGGCGTGGGTGACGAGGACATCCAGAGCACGCCCGTAGCGCAGCCGATTCAGCTGCAGGCGGGGCGCCATCTTCTTGGCCATCAGGCCGATCTCCCATTCCGAGTACTGCGCCGGCTCGCCTTCACAGTAGCGCGGACCGCCCGGGAATCCCGCCAGAATGAGCCCAGTCACGGGATCCTGGACCACCTTTCCGCCGAGGTCGATCGCGCCAGGTGGTTGGCATGGTCCGTCGCCGGGGCACCGTCGAGTCAACTCCTCGGCATGGTTGCCGAGCACGTAGTACACGGGCCGGTTCAGCGCGTCGGCGATGAACTCCAGGTAGCTGGCGGGCAGGTCGCCACAACTAACGACGAACGCAACGTGCCCCATGCGCTCGCGCAGCGTCGCGCTGTGGATGCGAGGATCAGCTTCATCGGTAACGGCAAGAATCGAGATCGCCATCGATATCGTTCGGGGTGCCGAGAAACGCGGCAAGTCTTCGATGTTCGACTTTCGGCCGAGGTGCCGTGCACTCCGCGCATTGCAATGGCGCGAAGAACGGTATGACGCATGGTACCCGCTTTGAATCGCGGCACGACGGAGCGCGACCGGGGATGTGCTGACCGGCACGGCGGTCAGCTAGCGGCGCGCGTCAGCCGCCAGGATAAAATCTCGCAGCTCCGCGGGGGAAAGCCCAGCGACCTGCTGGCCGATGAGATTCTCAATCTCTTTTGGCCCGTTTAGCCCCCGCTCCC
>JAHWJF010000154.1:0-1440 GCA_019348515.1 Chloroflexota bacterium
CCTCCCTGGTCTGCACTCGGTGGGCGCTCATGCCACCAGCAGGGGAATCCCCTGCGGCAACCGTGCCCACGCGCAGCAACGACGCCCGACACGCGGCCATGAATCATGCATGCCGCTGGCCTGCTGATGCCCAGTTTCAGGCGTGCTCCGTTGGACGAGCGCGGCAAGCCGATCGGTCGTGGCCGGGATTGTCTGGCAGAGGCAGCACGGCGACGACCGGCGCAGGGTCGACCGCGCCGGATCCCGGCCGCATGGTACAGGCACGCCGCCCACCGCGCGCGACAACCGCATCCTGCAGGAGACCCTCATGGACGGATACCGCTTTGACGCGCTCACGCGCCGCCTTCTTCGCTCCGGCTCTCGTCGTCATGCACTGGGCATGCTCCTGGCAGGTGGGCTGGGCCTCCTCGGCGGGGAGGCGCTCGAGGAGGCCGCCGCCCATGACAAGCGCAAGACGTGCAAGAACAAGTCCGGCAAGCCAAAGAAGCGGTGCCGTAAGAAGTCCAGGAAGCACACCGCCTCCCACACCACCACGAGCAACCCGCCGGGGCCACCTCCTCCGATCTGCGTCCCAAGCTGCACGGGCAGGCAGTGCGGCGACGACGGCTGCGGTGGCTCCTGTGGCACCTGTACCGGCGGGAAGACCTGCCAGGGTGGGTCGTGCACCTGCCCTGGTGGGACGACCGATTGCGGCGGGGTCTGCGTCAACACCAGCACCGACCCGCGCCACTGCGGCGGATGCGGCGGGCGCTGCGGGGTCAACGAGACCTGCGCCGGCGGGCAGTGCCGGTGCGGCGGTGGCGTAAGCTGTCTTCCCGGCGGCACCTGTTGCCCGAACGGGAATTGCAAGTGCAGCAGCTCTCCCAACTTCACGGACCCGGCAACCTGTCAGGACGTGACCACCTGCCCGACCGGCTCCACGCCGTGTGTCGGCACCGTCGGCTCCTGCGGTCCTGGTAACCCGACCCGGGCATGCTGTCCGGCTGGCACGACCTGCTCCGAGAGAGGCGTCTGTCTGCAGTAGCGGGGGAGGGCGCGGATCGCTGGGCTGCCACGCCCAACAGTGTTCAAAGAAGCCCTGGCCGGGGTCGGGCGTGTGTCGAACTTGGACCGACGCCGGCACCGTGGCGATCCGCGCCCATTTGGGAGGGGGGCATGATCAAGACCTACCACATCGACGGGCAGCTCGTGACGGTGACCGGGAGGCCTCGGCACCACCCCACGGTCTACACGATTCATGTTGCGGGTATCCCCATCGCCGGCTCGGTCGAAAAGACGGGGCTGGGCAGCTTCCTCGCCCGTGATGGGTCCCGTCGCCCCCTCGGCACCTTTACCAGTCTGCCCAGGGCCGTGGAGCAGGTTGTCCGTGAGGAGCCACGCTAATGCCGCAGGCTGAGGTCCCTGCCTCGCAAGCGTCGTCACCGGGTAAGGGGCCAGGTG
>JAHWJF010000154.1:1540-7768 GCA_019348515.1 Chloroflexota bacterium
GTGTTACGACTGTACGACTACTGGCTGCTCGAGCCTCGGACCGAACTATGTGTGCACCGTCGCCGCGTGCTGTGACGGGGGGTACGGCGGGACCGCCTGCGTGCCAGTCTGCGGCACGCCAATCTAGGGCGGAGGCTCGAAGGC
The DNA here is from genome assembly GCA_019348515.1 of Chloroflexota bacterium. Classification (GTDB taxonomy): domain Bacteria; phylum Chloroflexota; class Chloroflexia; order Thermomicrobiales; family UBA6265; genus JACCXM01. The sequence continues at coordinate 1,685 of JAHWJF010000154.1, forward strand.
TCGCGGATCAGCCAGCGTTATTGCCCAGAGTTGTCCCGCGTACGGCACTCTTCACGGGTGGAGCAAGAGACTTCTCCGCTCCTGCCGTGACAGCACATGTGTATAGCCAAGCAACAACCGGAGCGCTCACTGAACGGTGCACGGCAAAGTCCCTTGGAGCCGACTGGTTAGAAGCTGCTGTTTGGCAGGAGTGCCGCCAGCTCATTCTCAATCCCGGTGCCGCCCTCGAGGAGGCACGGGCAAAGCTGCGCCAGCAGATGACGAAGGCGACCGGCTTCGAGAAGAAGCGTCGCGATAACCTGGCGCAACTCGCGACGAAAGAGACGGAGCGTGAGCGGGTGCTGAAGATGTACCGTCGCGGCCGGATCAATGATGCCGAGGCCGAGCGCGAGCTTGACGCGATTGCTCGCGAGGCCGCCCAGCTTCGAGAAATCCTCGAATCGCAGCGCGCACCATCGGCACTGATTGACGCCCAAGAGACTTTCTTGACCGAGACCGCCATGCTCATGACCCGGCTGCGTGACGAGTTGGCAGAGATCGAGGTAACGAATGACGTCGCTCGCAAGCGCGAGGTAATCGAGTGTTATGTGCGCCAAATCACTGTAGCAACCCGGGATGTCGGCCCACGTCGCAAGCAAGCCGAGGTGCAGGTCCACCTGAGACTGAAACCGGCTCCTGTAGCAGTTGAAGACGCTACGCGGTCACGTAGCGAAGGACACGCACCCTCGTTGGAGGGGGAACGCGTGATCTCGGCGGCATCGTCTCCATCCAGATGAAACGCCCCGCGCCGCTGTGAACGGACGGGGCGTGACGCGCGCTGCTACGGAACGAACGCGCCGAGACCGTACCACACCAGTGGCAACCCACCATCTTCGATTGTCTCGTGTCTAGAGCGCCGCTCAGAACCGGGATGCCAGAGGCCGGGTGTGCCACCGGTGTCATCGTGCCCTGTTCTCCAGAGTTCTCGATTTGACAGATTCGCTGTCAACCACTTGGCAGTCGTGCGCCGCCGTTCCTGTTGAGATAGAGACAGCCCAGGAATGACCCGGGCACGGTCACCAAACAGAGGAGGACACCGGAGATGGAGAGCAGAACCTTCGACGATCTGACCCGTAACCTGGGAAGCACCCTGACGCGGCGCTCCGCATTGCGCGGACTCGGCGCAAGCGCGGCGGCCCTCGTCGCCGGCGGGGTACTCCTCCAGACCGAGGACGCGTCAGCCAAGAAGCGGCGCAAGTCCAAGAATAAGAACAGGAACAGGAAAAAGAACAACAACAACAACGTCACCCCGCCGCCAGATCCGGCACCCGTGGGCGCCGTGGTCACCTGCCCGAACCTCGGCACGGCCTGTGGCTTGGGAACCAACACCTTGATCTGCAACTGCCGGCTGACCAAGGAAGGGACGCAGACCTGCGCCAACGTCGTCAACCCGCCGAACGGGGCCACCTTCCAGCCCTGCCAGCAGACGGCCAACTGCCCGGCCGGCCAGATCTGCGACTTTGGCGGCAACGTCTGCCGCTCGACCTGCCAGACGGCGTAGGATCGTCCATGTCGACCGGCCGCGCACAGGGCTCGGCCGGTCGAGAAGCGGGTCTGGTCTGCAGCCGCTGTACTGTCGATGAGTGACGGCGCTATCAACGAATGACAAGCGGCCGGGCGATATCGCCCGGCCGTTTGCTGCATCAACCGCTCCTTGCTGGGAGAGCTCCGGTCATGGACGCCTCATCGCTTCTGACGGCTCACCAATGTCGCGACGCGGTGTACGAAGGCAAGCGCCCGTTGGCATGCCGCGTGCTGGATCAACACAGGCGACGTCACGAGACGGAGCGACTCGCATAGCACGGAGGTGGAGCATGAGCAGCGGCGATCAGAGCTCAGGCCGGGAAACTACGCTGGTCGACAACGAGGTCTACAACCTGATCACGACGATTTCGTCCAAGCTGGAGGGGATCGCTGCTTACCAAAAGTACGAGCAGGACGGCCAGGCCAACGATCCCATCTGGAAGGAGCTCCGGCAGCAAGACGAACAGGCGGTGCGGCGGCTAATGCAACAACTGGAGCAGTTCGCCCAGCAGGGCAAGCTCCGGGCTGGGTAGCGGCGCGGGCGCCACCGCCTAACCACGGGCCTCCATCTCGCGTCTTGGCTGACAAACCGGCACAGTCTTTACGATACGCCGGGACGGATGGGATAGCCCCCGCGGGCAATCCCGCCGCGGCCGCCCGCACGGCTGCCCAGAGACGCGAGGCCCGCAATGGTTATCCCGCGGATCGGAGATCGCCCGAGAAGCCATCTCGCTGGCTCCCGACTGGTAGTGACGGCGGTACTGACGGGTGGACTACTCGTCTGGGCACCCAACACGCTCGCCAACGCCTACCCGGACGATCCGGTTGCGTACGTAGCGCCGGTCTGCGAGGGAAGCGCCCCCGCGACCGTCTTCATCGACGCTGGCACCGTCACCAACACCACCACCCTCGATCTCAGCGCTGATGGGGGTACGGCCATCGGCGATTCCTCTGGAGGCGACGACAACCTGGCCACGACCGGCGAGGACGAGCGCAACGACGGCAAGAACGATAACAAGAACCGGAACAACAACGACAAGGACAAGGGCAAGAAGGATCGTTATGAGGCCGCGGAGATCGCCTCGGCGGGCAACGGTGGCGTGTCCGATGCCGGCGCGAACGGTGGCGCGATCGCGGCCGAGAATGTCAACTCCGGGGGCAACGTCGGCAGCGCCGGCGCCTTGCCCGACACCACCGGGCAAGGTTGTCGTCGTCACGAGACTCCCCGGCACGGGCATCGGATCCTCATGAACGCCGGCAGCGCTGCAGCGCTCATGTCCCTGGCCGCGGGTCTCGCGGGCATGGTGGCGCGACGCCGCACTGTGTGACCCACGAGTCCGCTCCAAGCCTTTCCGCATAATTCAGGCACGGAGCCTCACCTGTCGTCAGGGCAGACGGACGCGTATCCAACGCCATGAACCCGATGCAACTCTATTCAACGAACGTCGGATCTTCTGAGTAGAGAGAAGTCGCCATGCCGGGTCGGCAGCGCTGCGTAGCAGTACTGACCGTACGACCCTGAGAACGAGAGCGTCCCAGCCGGTAGTGTGTAATCCTGCTTCATGATCACAGAATTCTTATCATTGCGTAATGGAAACCATGGGAATAGAATGAAGCCTCGTGCCAAGCTGAACAGCATCCGGAAAGCTGTCCGATTCACCCACCACGGAGGCTATGATGGACACGCGCTCCCCTGGACGTTCCCCGGAAACCTCGGTGATCTCCGTCTCACGGCGCACGGCGCTACGCGCGATGGGTCTGGTCGGGGCTTCGGCCGCCGTCCTCCGGGCGCTCGGAACCCGCTCTGCCACCGCTGCCCAACCAGACAGCCCGCCTGGGGACTGGTTCAAACCCGGCATGACGCACTCCGGTCATGGCCAGGTCATCATAGGCGACGGTCCGATCTACCTGTCTCACCTGCCGATGTTCCTGTTCGACAATGACTTTTTTGGTCAAAGGGGTCATCCACACCACTACCAAGTGATCCTGGAGGTGTCCTTCGGCGGGGCCGGAGCGGATGACTATCTCATTGATCGTCAGGAAACCGGCGCGCCGTTGTACACCCTTGCGCCCAGTCCGTTTCACATGCTCGACTTGGTTGCACCAGTACCAGAGAACTCTCGGCTCTCCTCGTTCACGGGAACGATCTTTCGCGGGCACTTCGAGCGGCAGCGCGACCCGCAGCCGTTCGACATCGAGCCGGCCATGTTGCCGAACGACGTCCAGGTCGATGTGACACGGGTTATCTACGGGCACGAGTTCTCGTTCCATCCCGCGCCACTCGAGCACCTGGAATACATCCTCTTTGGCGAGGGAGAAGATCTCTTCCTGGCCCACCGCATCACCAGGCCGCCGGACTTCGACCAGATTCTGCCTGTCCGCATCGAGGACCACACCTTCGCCGACGAGGAACTCCGGCAAGGCATCATCGTCGCCGTCCCCGACCGGGACAATACCGTGTCGGAACGACTGATGGATGGAGACGCGGTATCCGGCGATGCTCGATCGGCTGGGACTGGGATCCTCCTGGCGTCCGGCTTTGAGATCGATGCGGGTCCGGAGTTCTATTTCGAAGAGAGCGAGCTGCATTTCCCCGCTGTGGACGATACACAGGCCGAGATCGACGCTGACTTTGGCTTTCGGTAAGCAGCAGAATCACCCGTCACCCGCCAGAACCCTGGTCGGGTGCAACGTTCATTTGGAGCGGCAGTCGACGAGCGCAGATCATCAGTGCGCTTTCTCGCTGCGAAACCAGATACCCAGCGGCGCTTAGAGCCGCCCACCAAAGCAGTGTCATCCCTCGTACTGTGCAGAGGTCGCGGAGGTTTGCACAAGATACGAGATTCCTCGCCCGCTCGGAATGACACAACTTCCGCGATGCGCTGTCGGTGACCGCTAGCATTGGGAGGGGGGTCGTCTTGGTGAGGAGAGGTCGCGTGGCTGGATGGGGCCACGCGACCAACGCCTCGAGAGGGAAAGGCCGCCTCACGTCGTGGCTGGCGACGCATGGAGGCGGTCCCGGTTCCATTGCCCGCATCAACGCCTCGTCGCGGGCCAGGGCGAACCCGTGGGTTGCCCCAGGAACGACATCACGGGAACGTCGCTCCATCTCAGCATTGTAAAGATGGATGGCATTGGCAAGATGCTCAAACGGATACCGTTATCCGCACGTTCGCGCCGAGCGGACGGCTATCGGTCGTTGGCTATCGGCTATCGGCCGTAGTCGTCTCCCGACTCCCGACCTCCGACTCCGCTCGTCCTTGCCGTCTTGCCGTCTTGCCGTCTTGCCGTCTTCGACTGATAGCCGATAGCCTTAGATGAGCCCGCGCCGGATCGACTCGGCGACGGCGTGTGCCCGGTCGACCGCGCCCAGCTTCTGGAAGATCACCTGAAGTCGCTTCTTCACCGCGACTTCGGTGCGTCCGGTGGCCACGCCGATCTCCCGGTTGGTGGCACCTTTACTGGCCCGGCGCAAGATCTCCAGGTCGTCCTCAGAGAGATCGATAGTGCGCTGGGTCTGCTCCCGCGCCAGGCCACCAAACTCCAACAGCACGCCGTCCAGCAACTCCGGGCTGAGCTGGCGCCGGCCGCGGGCGGCAGAGCGGATCGCGGCGATCAACTTCTCGGGAGGGGTGCTCTTGAGCAGGTAGCCGTCGGCTCCCGCTTCCAGCGCCTGCCGCACATACGCCTGATCGCCATACGACGTGAGAATGATGACGGCCACGTCGTCGTCCACTTCGCGCAACCGCCGCGTCGCCTGGACTCCGCTGGCGCCGGGCATCCGCAGATCGAGCAGGACAACATCCGGGTGGAGAGCGCGCGTCTTCTCGATCGCGCCAGAGGCATCGTGCGCTTCGCCGGTGACCATCAAATCGCCGGCCGTCGCCAGCACTTTGCGCAACCCTTCGATGACGACTGGATGATCGTCGACCAGGAGCACTGATATCACGCGGGAATCCTCCTGGGCGCGCCGGCCGTAAGCTCCACCAGGTCATCGGCGGGCGCCAGCTCCGGCACCGTCGCCAGCTCGGGATCGATCTGCCGCTCAACCATCACCGTAGTTCCATCTCCGGGGCGAGACATGACCGCGAAGGTTGCGCCGATCGCCGCCGCGCGCTCACGCATGCTGAGCAATCCCAGGGCCGTCGGCCGCGCCGTGCGCTGCGGATTGAATCCGGCCCCATTGTCGCGGATCGTCACGCGCAGCGTGTCATCGATGGTCTCAAATCGGACTACCGCTTCGTCCGCGGCGGCGTGGCGCAAGGCATTGTGCAATGCCTCCTGGACGATGCGGTAGATTGCCAGACGCACCTCAGGGGTCAATGGCGGGGGTTCCGCATTGGCCTCGAGATGAACATTGAGCCCCGACCGCTGCACTTGCCCAATGTATCGCTCGATCGACGCGACAACGCCAAAGTCGTCGAGGTCCGGCGGCCGCAGCGCAAAGACCACACCGTTCAGCTCTTCCAACGCCTTCGATAGGAGATCTCTAATCCCGTACAGGGCCGAGACGCGGCGAGC
>JAHWJF010000507.1 GCA_019348515.1 Chloroflexota bacterium
CCGCCGGAGATGATGATGTCCTTCTTGCGGTCGCGCAGCTCGATGTAGCCATCCGGGTGCATCACCGCGAGATCGCCTGAGTGGAACCAGCCGCCGGCGAAGGCCCGTGCGGTCGCCTCCGGATCGCGGTAGTAGCCCTTCATCGTGTTGTTGCCGCGCATGATGACCTCACCCAGCGTCTTGCCGTCGGGCGGGACGTCCTGCATTGCGTTATCGACAACGCGGACGTCGTCGGCGACGAGGTAGCCAACCCCCTGCCGCGCTTTGACCCGCGCGCGTTCCTCCGCCGGGAGCAGGTTCCAGTGCGGCTGCCATTCGCAGACGGTGTAGGGGCCGTACACCTCCGTGAGGCCGTAGACGTGAATGATCTCGGCTCCCAGAGCCTCGACTTGGGCGATGATGGTCGGTGAGGGCGGCGCGGCGGCGGTTGAGATGATCAACGGGCGATCGAGCGGCTCTTGCGGCGCAGTCGGGTGGTTGATCAACGCGATCAACACGGTTGGCGCAGCGCAGAAGTGGGTGACTCCGGCGTCCTCGACCAGCCGCCAGACCGTTTCCGGATCGAGTTTGCGCAGGCAGACATGGGTGCCACCGATGGCGGTCACCGCCCAGGGGTAGCACCACCCGTTGCAATGGAACATCGGTAGCGTCCAGAGATAGACGCTGTCGGAGGACATTCGGGTCTCCAGCAACTCGCCAAGGCTGTTGAGGTACGCGCCGCGATGGCTGTACATCACGCCTTTGGGGCGGCCCGTGGTTCCCGAGGTGTAATCAATGGCGATCGTCTCATCCTCATCCTCGAGCGGCCAGTCGAGCGGCTCGGGACTGCCGGCGGCGAGAAACGATTCATAGTCGGGACCGGGTAGCCGGACGCCGCCGAGAACGTCCTCAACGCTGACGATGAGTTCGAGATCAGGGAGATGTGAGCGCGATGGCTCAACCAGGTGGGCAAGCTCAGTATCGATGATGAGGATCTTTGCGCCGGAATGCTCGAGGATGTACGCCACTTCTGGCCCGGACAGGCGGGTGTTGATCGCCACCAGGATCGCCCCCGCCAGAGGAACCGCGAAATGGCCCTCCAGCAGCGCCGGGATGTTTGGCGCCAGGTACGCGACGCGATCGCCGCGCTCGACACCGGCGGCGAGCAGGGCGGAAGCGAGGCGGTTGACTCGCCCGGCCAGCTCGGGATAGGTCCAGGATCGGTCGCCATAGACGACAGCCGGCTTCTGCCGGAAAACGCTTGCGCTGCGTTGCAGAAACCGCAAGGGGGTGAGGTGCGAGCGGTGAACTTCGGGCGGGAACATCGGCATCGACGGGACATCCTCCAACCGCTGCGGGCGCGCCCGACCCGGCTCGTTCGGCCCGCGTGACTCTGCTCAGGCAGCCATGATAGTCGGCGGGACCGTATGATTCCGGGAACTGAGAGATATGTGGAGCGGATCGATGATTGACAAACGGACCGCGATGGCAGAGGCGCTCGCAACCGTGCCAGATGGCTCACGAGTCGCCCTCGGTGGAAACACGCTGCATCGAGCACCTGGCGCGGCTGTCCACGAGATCGTGCGCCAGCGCAAGAAAGATTTGGAGATCGTTAAGACGGCCGGCGCGTACGACGTCGATCTCCTCTGCGCGGCCGGGTGCGTCGCGGCCGTCTCCGCGGGATTCGTCGGCTACGAGACCCCGTTCGGCATGGCCCCAGCCTACCGGAATGCCGTCGAATCCGGGGTCGTGGAGGCGCGTGAGCACGCCTGCGCCACGGTGATCGCCGGCTTGCGAGCCGCGATCCAGGGTGTGCCGTTCATGCCCGTAGCCGGCTTGCATGGCTCGGATCTCCCGGCGGCGCGCGGTTTTCAGGCTCTCGCCGACCCATACTCCGGGGTGAACGTTTTCGTGGTGCCCGCGCTGGCGCCCGATATTGCGATCATCCACGTGCAGGAGGCCGACGCGGCCGGGAACGGCCGGATCGTCGGGACCCGCTTCGAAGACGTATTGATGGCCCAGGCCGCGCGCCGCGTGGTCCTCACCGCGGAGCGAATCGTCGACGGCACATCGTTCATGGACGTGCCGGAGACCGTCGCCATCCCCGGCTATCTCGTCAATGCCGTCGTCGAAGCTCCGGGTGGGGCGTGGCCGTTTTCATGCACCCCGGACTATGGCTATGACGCCGAGTATCTGGCGGAGTGGGTCAAGGTGGCGCGGGA
>JAHWJF010000155.1 GCA_019348515.1 Chloroflexota bacterium
TACGGAGTCGCTTTGCTCGGGACCACCTGAGCCGGGAATCACAGGTATCAGACGCAGGTCCCCGGCTCAGGCGTAGTGCATCGACCATGCTGGGCCCGTTAGGGCGGTACGCTCCAGCAGTGTCATCCCGAGGGATGAGGGAGCTCGTCAAGCGTCGCGTCTATTGGCAGACCACGGTGAGATTCCTCCCGCAACGTGCAGTGCGTCGGAATGACACATTTTCTGCACGCCGCCATAGAACTCGCCGTGGCCTCCTCGTCCTTGGCGGCCTCCGTGCTACCCCATCTGGGTCGTGTGCTCCGGCCGCACCACGACCACGACCCGCTCATCACCTGGCTGTGTATACGGGTAGACATCCTGGCCCAGGTACTTCTTCGCCATGAGATTGATGAAGGCGTAGTCCGGGTCGGGATCGATGCGCTCGACCGTGCCCCGGATCTCCAGGTAGCGATAGGGGTTGTTCTCGTCGACGATCGAGAGCGCGACGCGGGGATCGCGCTCCAGATTGCGCATCTTCTGCCGCGTGGTCGTCTGGCTGAACCGGATGTTGCCATCCTGCGTGTCGAACCAGACCGGATTGTTCTGCGGCTCCCCATCCGGCCCGATGGTGGCCACGTGGGCCAGCACCTTCTGATCGAGGATGTCGGCGTGGGACTCGGGGATGACGGTACTTGTGATCGACACGTATTCACTCCTGAACATGCAAGCGAATGCTCTTTAGCTGCACCTTGCAGCCAATGAGCATTCTTGCAGGAGGTGGGCCAACTGGGGTCGCGCCGGACAACACGAACGTGAGGCGGAATGCGTACCCGACCGCCACGATTGTTTCGCTTGCCGATGTCTCAGGTGATCCTCGCTGAGGTTGGGGACGTGGATTGCGGACGCTGGCGTTTGGCCTGCCACCAGCGGAATGCCGGCGGCGCCACGAGCGCGATCGCGGCGAGAACGAGGATGGCCGCCGAGATGGGGCGGGTGATGAACGTGGTGTAGTTTCCCTGGGCGATCTGCAAGGCACGGCGGAAATGGTCCTCGGCCACCGGGCCGAGAATCACGCCGACGACGGCAGGAGCCACCGGGATGTCGAAGCGGCGCATGACGAACCCCAGCGCCCCGAGCAGATAGAGCACCACCAGATCGACCGTCGAGCCGCTCAGGCCATAGGTGCCCAGTCCGGCGAAGACGAGGATCGCCGCGTAGAGCAGCGGCCGAGGGATCGCCAGCAGCCGCACCCAGACACCGGCCAGCGGCAAGTTGAGGACAAGCAGCATGACATTGCCGATGTAGAGACTAGCGATGAGACCCCAGACGAGATCCGGATCCTGCCGGAACAGGGTCGGTCCGGGGTTGAGCCCGTAACGCTGGAAGGCGGCGAGGAGGATGGCCGCCGTCGCTGACGTCGGCAGCCCCAGGGTCAGCAGCGGCGCCAGCACCCCGGCGGCGGAGGCATTGTTGGCCGCCTCCGGTCCAGCCACGCCCTCGATAGCGCCGTGGCCGAACTCTTCGGGATGTTTGGACAGCCGCTTCTCCATAGCGTAGGAGAGGAACGTCGGGATCTCGGCGCCCCCGGCCGGCAGGCTGCCGATCGGGAAACCCAGCGCCGTTCCCCGCAACCAGGGTTTCCAGGAGCGAGCCCACTCCTGTCGCGTCATCCAGATGGTTCCTTTAACGGGGATGATCTGGTCGGGGTCATGGCGCATGCGGGAGGCCACCCAGAAGGTCTCCCCGACCGCGAACAATCCGACGGCGACGGTGACAACGTCGATCCCGTCCAGAAGCTGCGGGATGCCCAAGGTGAAGCGGCTCTGGCCGGAGAGGGTGTCGATCCCGATCAGGCCGAGCGCCAGCCCGAAAAAGAGACTCAGCATCCCGCGCGCCACGGAGCTGCCGAGCAGCGCGGTGATGGTGGTGAAGGCCAGGACGACCAGCGCGAAGTACTCAGCGGGACCGAACTTCAGCCCGATCTGGACCATCACCGGGGCCAGGAAGGTGAGACCGATGGTGGCGACGGTGCCGGCCACAAAGGAGCCGATGGCGGCGGTAGCCAGTGCCGCCGCGCCCCGCCCCTTCTTGGCCATCAGATTGCCTTCGAGCGCGGTGACGATCGAGGCCGACTCGCCAGGGGTGTTGAGCAGGATCGAGGTGGTGGAGCCACCGTACATGCCGCCGTAGTAGATGCCGGCGAACATGATGAACGCGCTCACCGGCTCGAGGCGGTATGTCACCGGAAGGAGCAGGGCGACGGTCAGTGCCGGCCCAATTCCCGGCAGCACGCCGACCGCTGTCCCCAGCAACACGCCGATCAGCGCCCAGAGCAGGTTCTCCGGCGTCAGCGCCACCTCGAAGCCGCGGGCCAGATCGCCGAGGGCTTCCATTTAACGAAGTCGGGAGTCGGGAGTCGGGAGTCGGGAGAGAGCCGAGAAGTCGAGGGCTTGCGGTCGAGGAGTCGAGAAGAAGGCCGTCGGTAGGGGCGACGCCGGCGTCGCCCGCCGCCCCGAGACTCGATGGCTCCCTGATGCGCACTCCCCGCCCATCTAGACGATGCCCTCCAGGATCCCGGCTGGTAACGACAAGCCGAGTCCACGGTTGAAGCCGATATAGAGCACCGTCGCCATGACGATGCCGATCGCGATGTCGCGTGCCGTGCGCCGGCTCCCCATCGCGAACGCCGCCCCGACGAACAACGTCGCGCTGGCGATGATGAACCCCGCGGGTTCAATCAGGAACAGGTAGGCGATCAGGGCCAGCACCAGGAGACCGACGGTCCGCCAATCGGTCGGCAGGGTGGGGTCGGCGTCTTCGGAGTCGGTACTACCGACGGGAGCGCGGCCGGTGAGCGCCTCATACGCCAGCCAGGCGCCGACGATCACCAGGCCCGCCCCGACGATGTAGGGGATCACCCGCGGTCCAACCATGGAGTAGGCCGGAGTGAGCCGAATCAGCGTTGTCTGCCAGATGATGAGGACGCCGAAGACCACTGTGCCCAGGGCCAGCAGCATCTCGCCAATATTGATTCGCCGGGACCAGGGTGTTGGGGTCATAGGGGAACGCCCCCTCATCCCCAGCCTTTCTCCCCCCGGAGTGGGGAGAAGGGAGCAAGCCCCTCTCCCGTTGTGATGGGAGAGGGGTTGGGGTGAGGGAATACGCTACGCGATCAGCCCGAGTTCCGTGAGAATCCCCTCGACGCGCTCCCGCTCCGAGTCGAGGAAGGCGTCGAATTCGTCGCCAAACATGGCGAAGTCCTGCCAACCATACTGCTCGCGGGTCTGTGCCCACGCCTCCGAAGCGACCATCTGCTCGACAAGGGCGACGAGACACTGGCGGCCTTCTTCCGAGATCTCGGGTGGCGCCACCAGTCCGCGCCAGTTCGCTAGCTCGACGTCGATCCCCTGCTCTTGCAGCGTCGGCGCGATCGCCGCGGCTCCAGCAGCCGCCTCGGGTGTGGCGCCGCCAGCCTGCGGGGTGGCGTCGTTCGCCGCGGCGACGCCGGAGACCGCCAAAGCGCGCAGCTCGCCCGACTCGATCTGATCGAGCCACTCGCCGACGCCGGAGACGCCGGCCGAGACCTGACCGCCGAGGATCGCGGCCAGCGCTTCACCGCCGCCCGAGAAGGGAACGTAGTTGATCTGCGTTGGGTCGACGCCGACCTCCTGAGCGATCAACCCGACCAGGATGTGGTCGGTGCCGCCGGCCGAACCACCTCCCCAGGAGATGGCGGTTGGATCCGCCTGGAAGGCGGCGATGAGATCGTCCAGCGTCTGGTACTCCGAGTCGGCCGGGACGACGATGACTTCGAACTCCGCGGTGAGGCTGGAGATGGGTGTCGTCTGCTCCAGGGTCACGGGCGAGGCATTGGTGGCGATGGCGCCGATCATCACCAGACCCATCATCATCAGGTGGTGGTCGTTACCGGCCTCGTCATTGACGAGTCGGGCGATGCCGACCGTGCCGCCGGCTCCCTCGACGTTGTAGACCTCGACCGTGGGGACGATGCCCTCTTCTTGCAGCACGCGCTGCATCTCGCGCGCCGTGGTATCCCAGCCGCCGCCAGGTGCGGCGGGCGCCATGATCTCGATGGGGGTGTCGGTGAAGCCTTCGATCGTGCACTCCGCCTGTGCGGCGGCCGCGCCGAGCGGCGCGGAGATGGCGGCGAGGGCCGGCGCAAGGACCAGGGCGACTAGAACAAGCAGCAGGGTAACGTATCGCGGGGATCGCATCGTCGCTCCTCTCGCCGTCGATCCTCTCCGATCGCCGGCCGTGGCCCTCGAGATGAGGGCGGGGTCTCGGGGTGCTTTGTACCACAGCGGCGGGGTAATGGGTGATGGGTGGCAGTGACAACCCGAAAGGCGCAAGACGCTCTAGGTTCGCCAATTGCAGGACACTCGTCGTCAAGACGTGGACTACTAGGAGCGAGGGGGAGAATGGCTTCCGGGTTACTCCTTCTATTGGCTTGGCACTATGTCGCACGTTGGCTGCAATCAGCCTAGTATGTCCGGGTTTGTACTATTCAGGCTCAACTGAAGGGAAGTGACATGCGCGAGCCGGAACCCGTGACCCAGACCATGAAGATCTCTGAAGTCAAGAACACGCTCTCCAGCCTCGTGAATAAGGTCTACCGGAAGGAGACCCGGGTGCTGGTCGAGAAGAGCGGCATTCCCGTCGCGGCCCTCGTTTCCGCAGACGACCTGAACCGCTTACAGCAGCTCGATCGCGCCTGGGATGATCGCTCCAAGGCCATAGAGCGGTTCAGCCAAGCCTTTGCCGACGTACCGACGGAGGAAGCGGAGGCAGAAGTGGCGCGCATCATCGCCGAGCGTCGACAGCGACGGGCGGCGGAGGCGGAGCGCCAGCCGGCGTGATCGTTGCCGTCCTGGATACCAACGTCTTAGCCTCCGGCTTTATCGGTGAGGACAAGCCCGACAGCACCCCGGGAGAACTGGTACGCCGCTGGCGCGCCAAGTCGTTTACCCTCGTCGTCTCCGAACATATCCTGGCAGAGTTGAACGATACCTTCACCGATCCCTACTTCACCCGTCGTCTGTCTGCGGCAGAAATCGCGGCTGCACTCGACTCGCTGCGCATCGATGCCGTTATCCAGCCGATCACCGTCGATGTCGTTGGCATTGCGAGCCACACGGAGGATGACGTGGTCGTCGCAACGGCGCTGAGTGCGGGTGCACCCTATCTTGTAACCGGCGACAGGCGGCTACTGGAGCGCGGGACCCACCGGGACATCCACCTCCTCTCGCCGCGCGCGTTTCTGGCGCGGTTAGCGCAGGCAGGGGAGCATAGGCGCTGAGTGCGATAGCGCGAGGTCGAACAGGATCCATGGTGGGCGAAGGTCTCGGCGTCGAAGGGTAGGGCATCTGGGAGGAGCCGCCTGAGCAGCGCCCCCAAGCACATCGGCAACGGCCGTTCGATCGCCGCTCACCACTCGGAGCACTTTGCCCGGCATCAGCAGCCTCAATGGCAAGACTTGACGCACAACCTCGAGCTGGTCGTCGGGCAGCCATTTGACAACCCGAAATCCGGATGTTTTGATAGGCGCCTTATCGGTCGGACAACTGGCTTGGAGACCCGGACCACAAGGAGCGGGCAGGTCGATCGCTTCATTCATGCCGGTGAAGAGTTGAGCGCGAAGACGAAGAAGGAGTTCGCAATGACGCGGCCCGAGACTCGCGATGCAGAACGGTTCGTGCATGACGTGGTGGAGCGGCGCGTCTCGCGACGCGGCTTGATGAAGGGAGCCGCCGCCGTTGGCCTGGCTCTCCCCGCGGCCTCACTGCACCTGCAAGAGTATGGTCCCGCCGCGGCCGCCCAGGACGAGCAGCTCGGCAGCTCGCTCATCGGCGAGCTGGAAGGCCCCGTCGTGCTGGTGGACGCCCCGCGTCCGGAAACGCTCCAGCAGGCCCCGATGCTGGACGCGCTCGTCGAGGACGGCACGCTGCCGCCGGTCGAAGAGCGGGTGCCCCTGGAGCCGCTCGTCGTGCAGCCCCTCGAGGGCATCGGCACCTACGGCGGCACCCTGCGCCGTGGCTTCACTGGACCGGGCGACGACGAGAACGGGAACCGCTGGGTTTCCGGGGACAAGCTGATCTTCTGGGACTACACCGGCACGGAGTTCCGGCCGGCGCTGGCCAAGAGCTGGGAGTTCAGCGACGGCGACCGGGTCTTTACGATCAAGCTCCGTGAGGGCCACAAGTGGTCCGACGGCGCGCCCTTCACCGCCGATGACTTCGTCTTCTGGTATGAGGACATCTACACGAACCCCGACCTGGTGCCGGTGCCGCACGCCTCCTTCGCCATCAACGGCAAGCAGGGGCGGATCGAGAAGGTCGACGACACAACCGTCAGCTTCATCTTCGATGAGCCCTATCCGCTCTTCCTGACCATCCTCGGCGGCACGACGTTCATGGGCTCCGGCCACATGACCAACCGTGGCTTCCACGGTGGGTCTTATGCGCCGGCCCACTACCTCAAGCAGTTCCACCCGAAGTACGCGGCGCAGGCCGATATCGACCAGCTGGCCACCGAGGCGAACGTCGAAGATTGGATCGCCTTGTTCCGGCTCAAGAACCAATGGTCTCTGAATCCGGATCTGCCGATTCTCGGGCCCTGGCGCAGCGTCCAGCCGGTGAATACGCCGAACTGGGTGCTGGAGCGCAACCCCTTCTATTACGAGGTCGATCCCGAGGGCAATCAGCTTCCGTACATCGACCAGATCCAGATGGGTCTGGCCGAGAACCTCGAAGTGCTGAACCTGCGCGCCATCGCCGGCGAGTACGACCTGCAGGAGCGGCACACCGACATCGCCAAGCTGCCAGTCTTCCTGGAGAATATGGAGCAGGGCGACTACAGCGTCCACCTCGACCCGGGCGCCTACGGCTCCGACGCCACACTCCAGATCAACCACAGCTACGACGCCGACCCCGAAGTCGCCCAGTGGCTGCACAACCCCGATTTCCGTCGCGCTCTCTCGATGGGGATCGACCGCGACCAGCTCAACGAGACCTTCTGGCTCGGCGTCGGCTCGCCCGGCAGCGTCGCGCCGGACCCAAGCGTGCCGCAGAGCCCCGGCGAAGAGTGGCGCACCAAGTGGTCGACGCTCGACGTCGAGCAGGCCAATCAGCTCCTCGACGAGATCGGCCTGACCGAGAAGGACGGCGAAGGCTTTCGCATGCGCAGCGACGGCAGCGGGCGGCTCCGCCTGGAGGTCTTCGCCATCTCCGGCGCGTTCGTGCCCTTCCCGCGCATCGCCCAGTCGATCGCCCAGCAATGGCAGGAGATCGGCATCCAGCTCGACGTCTCGGAGCTGGAGCGCAACCTGGGCATGACCCGCATGCGCAACAACGAGCACCAGATCTTCATGTGGGCGAACGACGGTTCGGAGCTGATCTACGCCTTCCCCCGCCACGCGTTGCCCGTTGATCCAGCCGAGGCGATGATGGGCCCGCTGATCGCGAACTGGTACGTGACCAACGGCGAAGAGGGCATGGCGCCGACCGAGGAGAGCATGATCCAGGCCATCGAAATGTACACCCAGGCCAGTGGCCAGAGCACCGAGGAGGCGAACCAGACGGCTCAGGAGATCTGGAAGATCATCGTCGACAACGTGTTCAGCATCGGCACGGTTGGCGTGTCGCCGGCGGTCATGGGTATCCGCATCGTCAAGAACACCATGGGCAACATCCCGGCCCGCCAGGTCAACATGCAGCACGCCCGCACGCCGCAGAGCTCGCACCCGGCGACGTTCTT